>JAGXIV010000019.1 GCA_024635485.1 bacterium
TATTCTTTTTCCATATATTCAGCATCATCAGCACCAACTTTGAATGATTGAATTGTCCCAGCATTCCCAAAAACAGCATCTTTAATTGATGGTTTATCTCATTTCTTTGCTCAGCTTCAACCAATTTGTGCGATAAATTGGTGAGCCATAATAAGAGCAAGTCGGTATTTACGTGCTTCAGATAATATTTCTCCAAATGTTTCTGTGGCAAAATTTTGAAACTCATCAACATACATATAAAAATCTTTACGTTCAGATTCTGGTATATCAGCACGACTCATCGCAGCCATATTAATTTTTGAAACAAATATCAGACCAAGCAGTTGGGCATTAAGGGCTCAAATCTTTCCTTTTGAAAGATTTACAAGAAGTATTTTTTTATTGTCCATTACTTCTCTGAGATTAAATGCAGATTTTGGTTGACCAATAATATTACGAATCGTAGAGTTAGTGATAAAAGGACCAAATTTTGCAGAGAAATATGGTATCATTTCTTGTTTTTCTCGGTCACCTGTATTAGCGTATTCATGTTCCCAAAATGATTTTACCACCGGATTTTTGAGATTTCTGGTCTTGTATTTCATAAATGCTTCGTCCACAAAGAGCCGTGGAACATCTATGAGTGTCCCTCCATCTTCTTCATCTTCCATAAGTGTCAAACATCCATTTCGGAAGTAATGTTGAATTCGTGGACCAAATATTTCATCACCAAATATTTTAATAAATATTTCAGTTGCGTCCATTGCGGCTCGATCCATTTCACGTTTTCTGATGTCTGGATCTGTGGCAATAATGTCTAACATATTGAGTCCCATTGGTCTATCTGTGTCAGATGGATCAAATATTACAACATCTTTTGCACGTTCTTTTGGAATAAATTCAAGCACATCTTCCACAAGATCTCCATGTGGATCAATCACACAAATTCCATCTCCATTCCAGACATCTTGACGAGCCATATACCCAATAAATACTGATTTACCTCACCCAGATTTTCAGATGATATAGTGATGTCTACCTCTGTCTTTTCTATTAAAATAAATAGGTGTTTTCTTATTTCTATATTCATTCCAACCAAGAAGTACTCCATCTTTGTAGACAGGAAATCATCCAAGATGTCGATGTACTAACTTTGTTTCTCCTGTTGTTGGATCTTTTTCTTCTAACATTGTTGGATCCATTGGAGACTTGATGTTATGTGGAAGTGGAAGTTTTTTATACTCAAGCCAATTTATTATAGGGGACTTATTATAATTTATGTCTGGCATATGAAACAGTGTAGAAGCTTCATCTGCTGAAAATATTGAAACATTTTGAAAAAAACCAACGAGTTTATGTCTAAATGCAAAGTATCGACATGGAGTAAATATCCACGGGAGTGAATCTTCATAGAGTTGAGGATTATCAAGAGCATTATTATACTCATCTGTAAAAATAGAAGCAGCTGCTACAATAGCATGTACTCCATTTTCAGCTGATCTTTTATTTGGAGAAGATACAATAATTCTTATGGAAGTTTCAAATGATGGCTGTGCTGCAGCTTCACCCATAATTTTCTGGGCTTCTGTTTCAGCTTGGTTGAATATTTTGTAGGCATCACCATCGCTTGCACCTGGAGCATTATTTCATCCTACCATATCCTCTGGTCCTTCAACTAAAGCCATAAGTGGATTCCAAAGCCACGTAAATGGTCTGAGTATGATAGATAAAAATCAAAAATTTCTCCCTTTTTTATATTTTCATTTTGCTACAAGTCATGCAGCTTTGAGTGCTTTTTTATTCCAACTTGAAGTAACTGGTTTCACAACAACTTGGTATACTGCTTTGTCTTCACGTGCAAGACCTCCAAAAACATTGGTAAAGTTATTGATAGGATCATCTTCAAGATATTTAAAAGTTTTGATGGGATAGACATCATCGTGTTCTTTTCCAAGTGAAGCTGCTCTCATTGAATATCCATCAGTTTTGAGTGTGATATAATCTTTTTTATCTACTATTTGTATTTCAGCATCATTATAAATAGATGTGATATGTTGAGATATAAGATTGACGTAATTTTCATAGGTCACTATATAGAAGCTTACTTCACCGTGTTCATAAACGAGTTCAAGTGCTATTTTACTATGTCCAAAAAAGAAATTAAGAAGCGTATCTCGTAAACCTGCTTCAGAAAGTTTATGTACCGCTTTGTAGAACATTGACATCATTCCAATTTTTTCCTTGAAATCTTTTTTTGTTTCTCGTTCTTTATCAAGCTTTGAATCAGCTTTTGGGAGTGTGATTTTGAGATACCTCAGATTTTTTGAATAATAGAGCTCAAATGCGAGTCGAATAGACTTATAAAGTATAAATAAAACAGTGAGAATAATAAAAGTCCACACTAGAATACTTACTAAATTAGTAAAAAAATAGACTATATTTTCTCAAAGTCCAGAAAAAAATGATTCTCAATTAGACGTGCTGCTTGCCGAAGTATTCCTACTACTTCATCCACCTGCTTGTTGCTGAATTGGTCGTCATAAAGCTGCAGAAGCTTGGCTTTCCCAAAAGAAAAACAGAGCAAGGAATGTCATCAAATATCTCATACACTCGGCAATAAATTTATATATTTGTTTTAGAATACCAGATGTTTCTGGTTTAAGCGAGGAAGAGAGCTTGACGAAAGAGAGGAGTTTATTATTATGGAGTTATATTATTTTTTTAAATAAAATATGACTGAAAAATATGAAATAGAAAGAAAATGAGTAGTGGCTGATGAACCGAGTGTTTTTAAATCGGCAATTTCTTGATTCATTGATGGGGTAAAAGCGAGCCTTGTATCTTTATTAGGTGGAGACCAAGTAATACATCATATCAATTATATGGATAGAATTGAGCAAAAAAAATAAATTACTACAATTATATTTACAAAAAATTGCAAAATAAACTGCTCTCTTTATAATAAATATGTAACACAAATATATATGAAAATTCTCAAACAAAAGAAACTTAGAAAGTCATAAATCGAAAATGACTCTCCTTTTGGATGAGAAAAACTGTTTTCGGAAAGAAAGCAGTTTTTTTAAAATTAAAAAACCAATAATGGACTACTCAAAAGAATCGCAAGATAGGATGAAAAAAATCCAAGCACTGAAAGATGCTTGAGTGATTGTATATGCGAATAACTATCATGGAAAACAAGATATTTCTGATGTAAGAATGCAAGAATCACTCATAAAAGATTCTGAAACACTTATGGAATCATGAGCAGAAAAAACCTTTCAAACAGCTGGAAGAATTATGTTATCTCGCGGAATGGGTAAACTGGTATTTGCCAAAATTATTGACCACTCTGGGGAAATTCAAGTATGTTTTATGAAGGGAGCTGTAGAATTTAACACATGAAAAGAATTAGTTGAAAATATACTCGTAGAAGGAGAAGAAAAATCAGCTTTTAAAATAGCTGAAAAATTTTGCCAACTCTGAGACTATATTTGAGTAAAGTGAGATTTGTTTTTAACAAAACATGGAGAGCTCACTATTTTTGTCCGTGAATTTCAGATTCTCTCAAAAGCAGTACGTCCACTTCCTGAAAAATTTCATGGAGTACAAGATATCGAAACAATCTATCGACAACGATACCTTGATATGATTATGAATGAAGAAAGTTTTGAGAGATTTAAACTTCGAAGTACTTTTGTGAAAACGCTCAGAGATTTTTATGACTCAAGATCATTTGTGGAAGTAGAAACTCCAGTTCTTGGAAATGCAGCTTCTTGAGCTGCAGCTGCACCATTTAAAACGCATCATAATGATTTTAATGAAGAGTTTTTCCTAAGAATTTCTCCTGAAACAGCACTTAAAAAAGCAACCGTAGGTAGATTTGAAAGAGTGGTAGAATTCACAAGAAATTTTAGAAATGAAGGCTCTGACCCAAGTCATATTCAAGAATTTTCAGCTATAGAACATTACGCTGCGTGGTGGAACTATGAAGATAATATGAAGTTTACAGAGGATATGTTCGATTTTGTATTTCAACATATACCAGAACTCAAAAAAGAAGTTATGGTGAAGGATAAATCATGAGCTGAAAGACAAGTTAATTTTGCGACTCCTTGGCCAAGAATTGACTATATTGCAGGGGTGTTAGAGATGTCAGGGATTGACGTTTCACAATTTTGACCAGAAGACGAAGAACAACTGAGATGAGCAATTAAAACAGCATGATATAGTTGGGAAGGAATCGATAAACAAGTGACTGCAACGATGATTGATTATCTCTATAAAAAAGTACTCAGGCCTGGAATTACAGGACCTGCGTTTGTGTATAATTATCCAAAAACTATGCAGCCTCTAGCTCGAGGGAATGATACGAATCCAGAAATTGTGGAACAATGGCAACTGGTTATTAATGGATGGGAAGTAATTAAAGCGTATAGTGAGCTCGTTGATCCAAAAATACAAATAGCAAATTTTGAAGCCCAGGGAGATGCTCTGGCAAAATGAGACGAAGAAGCGACTTCGAGTGATGATGATTTTGTGCTAGCAATGGAATATGGTATGCCTCCTCAATCTGGTTGGGGTATGGGGATAGAGAGAATCCTCGCTCTCCTAACCTGACAAGATAATCTTCGTGATATGGTTCTATTTCCACTGATGAAAACCAATACAAACGAAGAGAAAGTGAATAAAAAGACACAGCTTGCAGTAGCACTTTTGAACAAAGAATCAAACTTAGAAAAGTGGCAAGAACTTAATACTATTGCGCATTTATCTGCATCATTTTCAGCTCGTATTTGAAAAAGTCTTTTTGAACATGAGTCAGCTACTACTTCTGATGGACAAAATATTCCAATGAATATTCAACATGCTATTATGATCAAAGAAGCGCCCTCAAATCAAGATCTTCAAACATTATACACTATAGCTAAAAATGGATGATTGGAAGTTGTTCCTTTTACGAGAGAAATGCTTGAGACAAGTGACGATAGTATTGTTCAAAAAAATACTGAAGCTAAAAAAATGTTAGAAGTTGAATATCTCGGAATACTGATTTTTGGCGATAAAAAACATGTAGAAAAACTCACAAAAGATTATTCATTGTACAGTTAAGACTTATGATTCATCTTGATATTTTTTTAGCCTGTATTGGTATTTTCTTTTGAGAACTCTATGGAAATTTTGTTTGATGAGGAAGTTTAGTCACTCAAATTTTTCTCCAGAATATTATTGGTTTTCCTATAAAAAACGCTATTGCACTTGATAATGCAGCAGTTTTATGAAGTGAAATTGGACTGCTTTGTATGTTACTTCGAAAAGAGAGAATAGAAAAATGGATGTGGAATTTAGTCATTGTGGCAATTTTTTGAGCCTTTTTTTGAGCGAATCTCCTCAATATTGTTCCCAGTGAATATGTAAAAATATGTTTTACCTGAGCTATAATTGGATTAGTTGTTAAAAATTTATTTTTCTCGTCTGCAGAAAAATGAGAAAAATGACTTATTATAAGCTACAAAAATATATTTCTTTTGTGTATTGCCACTTTTTTTATTGCTACCTATAATGCCTTTCTCTCTATTTGAGATTTTATAGTATGATTACTGACACTCACTGCAATCTTTCATTTTAGCTATCATAGAGCATTATTTCTCCTGAGTTTTGCTTTTGTTTTTGCAAGAGCTGTGGGAACATTAGAATATTTTAGATTAGGTCTCATTGATGTAGAATTTTATATTCCTATGTTTTTCACTGCCCTCAGTTCGGGACTCATAGCTTGATATTTTGTACATAAAATTCATAGTAGAATTTTAGAAAAATTTTTAAAATATTTGAGTGTTTTACTTGCTATATATTTAGTTTTTGAACTTTTCTAAGGGCTTGCAAAAGAGTCATAATAAAATATAGTAAGTCAGTACTTACAATTTTTTTTATAAATTTTAACATATGTTACAAGACTTTAAAAATTTTCTCCTAAAAGGGAACGCGATTGATTTAGCAATAGGTTTCATGTTTGGTGCAGCTTTTGCTACGGTTGTTCGATCTTTTGTTGATAATATAATCATGCCTCCTATTTGACTATTGCTATGAAAAGTTGATTTTTCTAATCTTTTTATTGCTCTTGATTGAAATTCCTACACATCACTTGCAGCACTTGAGGAAGCAGGAGCTCCGGCTATTAAATACGGACAATTTATAACTGACTCTATTAGTTTCACCATTCTAGGATTTATAATATTTATGATGGTTCGAGTTCTCGCAAATATGAAAAAGAAAGAAGAAGCAAAACCAGTCGAGGAGGCCGTAATCCCACAAGATATAGTTCTTCTCACTGAAATTAGAGATTCACTTATGAAAAAATAAGCTTAGATATTATTTCTCAAAAAAAACTTCCCATGTTTGGGAAGTTTTTTTAGCCTTTAAATTCTCAGGATTCAATTTGCCTTAATATTTCATCGTCTTCTTTTTTTTCTTCCTCTTCTCTTATCTTTTGTGATTGGAGGTATAATTTATTTTCTTCTTCTGGAGATAGGGATTCTTTATCAGTTTGATCTCTATTTATAGTACTATCTCTATCAGTATCAGAGAATTCACCTTCTTTGTATTGATTTATATTTGGAACTCAATTTTCACATTCAGCATCAAAATCACTGTCACTTTTATTCTTTCATTGTTCATAATCAATATCATCACAGTACTCTTTTCTAAATCATTCAGGCATAGTTTTAAAATTAATGTTTAATATATCATGTTTATTTTCTCATATATTCAAAAAATAATCAAATTATAAATCTGATTGAATTTAGTAAGAAAAATATTACTTTTTAGGAGAGTTTTTTTAGAGTAGGAGCTGAGATAAGGTGAAGTTAAAATTGTTTTCTGAGCTACGTTTATGTGCTAAAATTGTTGGTATATTTCACTCAGTGTGAATATATGAGCTAGTACAGAGTTTGTACACATAATTTGTTCACTTTTTTATTGATTTCATTGATATAATTGGTACTATGTTAAAAACTCGGTTCTTTGCTCTTTGTATACAGGAAAACTAAACTATTTATGTGGATATCGAGATTTCAAAAAATACTTTCAGGATTACTCATTTTTTTCCTGCTTTTTTCTGTTACGCTTCAAATCCCTTTTCAACAATATTTTGCATTTAAGGCCTATGCAGCAGAGGATGAATTTTATAATCTTGTTTCTATCATTGTTGATGAAGATACGTATAGTGCAAGTCGATCAAAACTTGTGAGATACAGCAGAGATATTCAAGGAGTTTTAGAAAATACTCGTGTTGTTATACTTCCAACTCCAAGTGACGCATCTGTTATGGATATTGCCTCTCTTAATGAGTCTTTGTATCTTGAATGATACAAATCTGTAAAAGAGGGGGTAGATTTTGAATCTCGACTTATAGGGACCGTCCTTGTTTGAAAAATACCTGTTCCACTTGTCTTTGATGGTGCAAGTTCAGCAAAAAGTATTCTTCCATATGTCGATTTTGTAGATAAGTCTTATATTTTTGATCAAAAGAGCTTTAAATATAAAAAATCTGATCAGTGAGATACTTCACTAGAACCAGAAATTTGGCATGGAGTTATTTCTCCTAATACTTGAAATTCTTGAGAAGACATCGCTGCTATTAACGATTACTTTGATAAAAATCATGATTTCTATACTGGGAATGGAATTTTTAATCAAAACAGAGGCGTCATTGATGGTGAGCTTACTCTAGCAAAGCAGGACTATGAACCATATGTTTTTTATTATGATCAATTTAGAGAAAACTCAGCACTTCAATATCAAAAATATGTAGGGTACCAAGCATATCTTCAAAACATTGAAGATATTTCTTACAACAGATACTCAAAAGAGTTGGCTTCAAAGGTAAAAGACCAAGTTCTTTGAGTTCAAAATATCGAGATTGCAGATTTACTGAAAAATGTAGATCCTAATTTTGATATTTCTGGACTTTCAAATGGTCCAAATACAGAGGATGCTCCGGATACATCTACAAGATATATAACAGATAATGCGACAAAAAAATTTCTTGAAATATTTAATGCCTCTACTCTCGGTGAACTCAGAAAGAATGTGTTTAATGCAGGAAGATATAATAATTGAGGTTCAAGTGTGAATGTTGATATGCCTCCATTTCTAGTTTCAGTTTTAGATGAAGTCAGCGCAGAGCTTATAAAAAGTGTGAATAGCTGACTGGAAAAAGAGATTACTGAACTTGTTGCAAATGGTCTTTCAAGAAATATAGCAATCCCAACACAAAAAACGATTTCTGGTAATAGTACTACTTGATTTTGAATGTCATGTGCTCAAGAATTCACCTGATATATATTTGGAACTAATGCGAATGATATTAGTAATGCTTCTCAATGTAGTATTTATAGGGGAAGTACTAAATGAGGAACTCTCGTAGAAGCAAATAGAGGACTCAACATCAATAATGTACAGTGAGATACTGCTCTTTGTTGAATTGGAATGAGGTATGATGAGAGTACGAGAAGAGTTACGGAGTGAATTAGCTGATTTTGGTGACAAAATTCACCAGTAAATTTGAACTGACTGAGCCAATGAAGTTCTAATTTGCAATTATGACCTCATGATCTTAATGGTGGGATTCGTCCTGTTTTTGATATTCTATGATCAAAAGAAATTTCAGATACATCAAAAATACCAAGTCCTATAGATTGTTTTAATAATGCAGTGTTGACACAAACCTATAGAGAAGAGTATTATTCATATACTCAAGGTGGGTCGGAGTGAGAAACCTATAGTGGATGTAGAGTAAAATTTGATCTCCCTGTAAACACTGGAGATGAAACAAGATATTATACTGATTTTACATTTGGTGCATCAAGCCGATGAATAGAGAACTCTCCTGCTTGAACTACTTCAGTCAGCCGTTTTTGTGCTGCAACAAATATTGTAGATACAAGTAAAAATGCATTTCAAGATATTGTAAAAACTTGATGGGGCAGCTCAAATTCAGGTGCATGTAAAATAAAAAGTTTAGTATATGATGGAAAGGAAATTCAGTCACAGACTCAAGCTCAAACATGTACTACTGACTCAGAAAGTGGTACTAGAAATGGAACAACATGTTTGCCATGTCCTCCAACAGAAGTATACTCTTATAAAAATATTTCTTCTTATATTCTTCATACGTCTCCAACAAATGAAGAATTTGGAAAACAAACGAGTGCATTATTTACACAATCACTTCCTATAGATACAGATAGATATATTGACTTTATAGGAGCAAAATGAGGAGATACACCTGACTATTGATACCAAAAAATAGATTTTCCTCAATTCTTTCGTATTGAATTACAGGAGGGAAAAGACCTCACTCTCTGAAATGTTTCTTGAGAAGTAAAAAAATATCTTGATTCGTACTCAAAAAAAATAAATGATGTTATTTCTGCCTCAAACCCTTCACAACTTACGGGAAAAGATTTAGAAATTTATAATTATCTCAAAACTTGAAATTATCCTAAGGCCAACATTGATCTCTATCAATCTCTTAAAAATAAAGATTTAGAGGTGTATTCATCAAATAATCAAAGTAAATCTATTAGTTATTACGATACTCTAGTTTTTGCAGTCTACTGGAATCAGCTGAAGACTCCCTCTTCTAAATATAAATTTATTTTTGAAGAATACTTAAGTAATCAATTTCAAAGTGATGATGGTCAATTTGTTCTTCCAAAAGCGAAACAAAGCTATGAAACTGCATATTTTAATGCTCCATGAGATGCTCAAAATATGTACATTAAGCTGGATCCTGAACAAAAAGCAGATCATCCTTATACAAGTATTATTTCTCAGAATCTTGCATTAGATACGA
The DNA here is from genome assembly GCA_024635485.1 of bacterium. Lineage (GTDB taxonomy): Bacteria > Patescibacteriota > Gracilibacteria > BD1-5 > UBA6164 > JAACSU01. Next base: position 9,836 of record JAGXIV010000019.1, read on the forward strand.
CATTATATGGGGCTTCTATTGCAACTCCGGAAGCGACAGAAGATACTTTTAAATGTAGTCCACCAGATGGAGTTCCGATATGGGAATGGATTCCTGCAGTTATCTGTTGGCTTAAAGATATGCTTCCTCCTACCATTGAAATAGGTCAATGAAGTTGTGGGTATGATACACTTTTTTTAAGTGAAGATGAGAGGGCTGAAATTTATGCTTGTGATGGTGATGTGAATAAAAATGGGGTTAATGACTGTATAGAATGAAAGCTCGATGGAGGGTCACTTCAAAATATAACAGATGCGGATAAGTATTATTATAGTAGTGCCGGAGTTATTAAAACTCAGATTTTTGATGCAGATGATGCAAGAGTCACCTTTGATAGCTCCAGTATGGTTCGCCAAGAATTAGCTCGAGTAGAGATTCCTGCTGATAGTTCTCGCTCTTTTTCAGGTCAGAATATGAAAGTTGTATATGACCAAAGTATTCCAAATCTTGCGACACCCGAAGCATTTGCAGAGGCACAAAAATATATTTCTTATACGAATGTTGAACAACGTGCTTATAGAGGTGAGGTACAGTATTATTTTACTACTAGGAATCAAGATGCGAATATTTTCTTTATTTCAAGGCTTCAATCAGATGATGCGAATGGTGATAGGGTTATTAATCTTGTCAGTCCACGAAAAAAAATAGAAATTAGAGGTGATCAATTGTTCTTAAAGAATTATAATGTTGCCACTGATAATAGCTATGATGGAAATACCTGAATTCGTGTAGCTGGAAAACAAAATATTTTTATTTTTGATGCGAGTATCTTTTCTCCTGAACAAGCAATTAAACGATTAGGAACTGATAATGTAGCTGCAGAAAAAATGCTCTTTTGAATTGAAAATTATTCTCTTGCTGGAAATAGTCTCGATCTTACATATCCAATTTCTGTATCACTCTCTAGAAATGGCGAAGAAGTATTTAAAAGAGATAACATTTGATCAGCTACACTTTGAAATCAAATTCTCCCTCTCTTTACTGCCCAAGTTGCAGGTGCGTATCAAATAGAGCTAAAAGATGGTTCTTGATTTATTTCAAAACGTAATTTTGAAGTCCTTCCAAGAGAAGCTCAAAAGTTAGAGGCAACTATTTCTTCCACGGTTATTGAAACAGGATGAAATATATCAACACATTTAGTAAGTGCGCTTGATACCTATAATAATCTAGCAGCTTGAGAGTTGTACACACTAGATATGGAAATCCAAGGATGAGGTTTGGTGTTTGATGATAATGGAGGCTCAAGTATTTCTTCACAAATTATAGAGTGATATGTTCCTTTTCGGCTTCGATCAACAGATAGGGCTTCAAATA
>JAGXIV010000020.1 GCA_024635485.1 bacterium
GACCAAAACGAAATACGTAGATTATTACTGCTGCAAGTCATGTATAAAGACCCATCAAGAAAAAATGAGCTCACCAGAAGAGTGACGAAATAAGTATAAGTTTCTTAACCGTCAAATCATCTTTTTGAAAATAGGCAATCATCGTCGAAATCATTGCCATAAACCCAGTTATCTGAGCAAAAGGATCACGAAGAATGAAATCTATATATTTACTAATCAATTCTATCACACACACATTTTAACAAATAATATAAGTATATTAAAACATATAATTATACTGTAGTCAAATTATTCAAACCTATCTTTATCTCTGTAAAATACATATCTTCAGAAGTTCACTCTCACAGGAGCTTTTCCAATTCGTCTTTTGAATCGATCAAGTATTTTTTCTTTCTTTTCAGCACCAGTCATAAATTTATATACTGAATATATAATTGTTCATTGTACTACAATTTCATTGCTAACTCAGCTCATAGAACCAGTATTATAATGGTAGAAAAGCCACATGAGTGATACTCCTGCAAGGAGCATTCTTAGGCGTACTTTTTCTAAAAAGAAAAATCAATAACTTGAGATAGCTGTTGCTATGAGTGGAATAATAGAAATAATTTTTCCATCAAAACTATAGAGTCAAAGAGCAATACTTACAGCCACAATTGCCATAAAAACTGAGACACTTTTTTTATATTTAAGTGAGAGAATGAGACGAATAAGTCAAATCATTGTAGCGAGTAATGCTCCATAATTTCACATAAATATAAAATGGAACAACCAAAAAATGGTTGCAACTATAAATATTTTTATTGTTTTAGTATCGTCAGTTACTATAAAACCTGTAATTCATACAAACATAGCTATGAATCAAAGTAATTGTCACAATGGATTTTCTAAAAATAGAGAAATCACTCCATTGAGGAGTGTCATTATAAGTTCCATATAAATGAAAAAAGATATAAATTTTTTTGCGAGTATAAAAAAATCTTTTAAATGTTCAAAAGATTTTAATTTTTTAGCGAGTATTTCTTACACATTTTTAATGTTTTACTCAATATGTATTATAATTTTCTAAAAGTTGTGTAAACTGTATTTTCTCAGCTTCACTGAGTTTGCTTATGTCTATTTCTTCTTTCAAAATTTCTATAATTTTTGAATGAATATATGCAATATCACTTTCGTCTCCTTTTTCTGAACTGACACAAAGATACATTCCAGTCATACATCCAAACGTTCACACTAGTACTATACTTCCAATAAGTTTTTCAGGGAGTTTCGTTTCTATAATATGAGATATTTTATAACTAAAATCTGGGCTAAACATTATCAGTCAGTCATCTACTGAAACTTTTGGTTTGAGAAATCTAAGGTCACAGACATATGCATTTTTATCATCTGTAGAAAACTCAGATTCTTGTATATGTAATTTCGCAGTATCTATATATTTCAAATCTGAAATAGCTTTTTGTCTATCATGAAAATTAAATTGACCACAAGATATCGCTCTTGCAAAAGGAATTCACTCAAAATCATCAGGCGATTCAGCCTTTCAGTTTTCTAAAAAATAAACAGCTCTTTGTATCGATAGACTTGTAAAATCTTGTACAAGATGAACTGAAAGTGGAACCATGGAAGTGATTCGAAATCCAAATGTGTTATCTCAAGTTTTATAAGGAGATATATCTAGGATTACTTTTCACGATATTGTTCAATTGGATACTTCTTCTAATGAATTTCGTACGCTTCCCGTATCTTGCTTATACGCTAAAAGATGTTCAGCAGTATGAACTCATTTATGAAATCTTTCATCAAATTTTCCAAAATACATTGGAATACTATAGGTATAAAAATGTACGCCATCAGAATCCACTACTTTTTTATCAACACTGAGTGTTCCTCAGTTCATAGTAGTATGATCTTTATCAGCAGAGTGTTTTCATGCTTCAATTGAGTAGCTCATATTTGTATTTTTCATTATTATTATAGTTATATTAATAATGAAATAGAGAATTTATTATTTTTTATATTTCGCTTCCATTTCTCTATTTTTTTCATTCCAGTATTCAAGCACACTTTCTTTTTTAAATTTCCAAAGATATATTCAAACTACAACAAGTATTCACGTCATAAAATATCACATAAATTTTATAATAGTTTCATAATATTGAGCAAAGAATATTCATATAATAATAAATGTTATAGCCCAAAGGGTTGAAGCAATAACATTGTATATCCAAAATTTAGTTTTTAAAAATCACATACTTCCAGCAATAAACGGAAGAAAAGCACGTGCTTGAGGATGAAACTTTGAGAGAATTATTCCCCAGGAACCCCACGTATTCACTCATTTTTTAAGATATTTTAATTCTGTTTGTTCGATTCAAAACCACATTCCATATTTTTTAAAAAATTCTTCTCCATAATGTTTCCCCAAAAAATATCCTATTGCATTTGAGAGAATAGATCAAGATATTGCAGCGATAAGAACTCATAAAAACTGCTGGAGTCATAATCACCCATAAAATCATCCAACTGAAAGTAATACTATTTGTCCTGGAAATATTGTTCCAATAATTGGAAGTGATTCAGCAAGAGCAGAAAGAAATGCTACAAGGTAGTTCCATTTTCCTAATACTTCAATTTTTAGCTTTATCCAGTCAATAATTGGCAGTAAAATATCTGGTTTGAAAAGAGTTACTACAAGGAATATAATCATAGCAGTCAGAAAGGCTAATATGATATAATGAATTATTTTTTTCATAATTTTTTGGTTAATATTGCCATATTATATAGCAGGGAACTCTTTTACAAGTTAATTTTGATTTCTGACTCTTTTCTATACACTTACAGCATTATTTATTTTACGTTTATTTATGAAGCTAGATATTATTACTTCACGATTTGTATATTTTGCTATATCCTGAGTATTGTTCCTTATTTCATGTTTTTTTATATTTTTTGGTAATCTTAATCTTTGAATTGACATGACGTGAGGTTCTCAAAATGAATTTTCATATACAAATTATCAACTCGATTTAGCTGAAGTAAGTGAGATTGCACAAACTCAAAGACAAAACATCAATAAAGATTCAAATGCTATTAATACAGTAAATATTTATAAAATTACTGGAGAAAATACTTTTGTTGTAGAAGCGTGAATCTCAAATACCCTCACAGATATAGAAAGTGAAGATTATAAAGTTGCACTGAGAGATAATCTAAAAAAAGAATATGCTAATCTCTGAGACATTACATTGTCTCGTTATACTAATATCGGAGCGAGTTTTGGTGATTATATCAGAAATACTGCAAGACTCACTTTGATTATTGCAATAATAGCAATTGCCGCTTATATCGCCTATACTTTTTCATGAACTGTCTGAGGTATTACATCACTGAGCTTTGCTGCAATTACTATTATTACTCTTTTTCACGATGTTGTTATTTCTACAGGACTATATATTATAACTTCATATATATATCCTCAATTTCAGATAGACACATTTTTTATAACGGCATTACTCACTATTTTAGGGTATTCAATTAATGATACTATCGTAATTTTTGATAGAATACGTTCGAATTTGCAAGAGTTTGGTGGAAAATGAAAAGTACTTTCAGAAATTATTAATATGTCTGTAAATGAAACAATGACTCGTAGTATTTATACAAGTTTAACTATCGCGTTTGTATTACTTTGTATTATTATTTTTGGTCCAGAAAGCATAACAGGCTTCACACTCACAATGCTGTATGGTACTATTATAGGAACTTTTTCTTCTGTATTTATTGCTTCTCCGCTCCTCTACGAATTTCATAAAAAAACTATACTTACAGTCTACCAAAAGAAAGAGCTAAGAACTGATGAAGACAAAATGGTTGTTTAAATAAAAACATTCTACATGCATATTTATATACGTGCAATTAACTCATTTATAGAATTTCTTTGAAAAAAGAAATTCTATTTTATGTTAATATTTTGAGTAATTACTTCAGCTGTAACTCTTTCAGAAACACTTATGGCAGCGAGAGTAATTGGTCTCATAGAAGATTTTATTCAACAGTGAGATATCGTTTCTTCAACTGTGATACGTTATAATTTACAGTGGGTTCTTGTAGTATTAATTTCTATATTTTTACAGTATATATATAGATATTATTTAGTAGATAAAAACATACTAGATTTCTATGTTAATAATTTACAGACTACAGCTCAAAAAGCATTAAGCATTCCATATTGAAATTATCTACAAAAGAAATCATGAGAAGTCTTTAAAAAAATGGAAAAATCGAGAGAGTCTTTTATGAATTTTTTCTTCTTTTTCTACCTCAATCTTATAAAAGATTTATCATGAATTATGATAGCTATTTTTTTTCTTTTTTATATAGATATTGAAATGGCTCTTATAACAACTTCATGAATACCGGTTGCAATTTTTATAGGTATTTTTTTTAATTCAAAAACACTTGAACTTCAAAATACGAATAATAAAAAAGAAGACGTAATATTTTGAGTTATCTGAGATGCTTTAACTAATTTTTCTCTCCTTAAAATATTAAACTTAGAAAATTCTATCAATAAATATTTTCATAAAACTGAAGAGGAACTTCTTATAATTCAGTATGATATATCTAAAAGATGGGCAATAGCAAATGTTTATATTTGATCTCTTGTAGCTATACTTAGAATTTTAGTATTATGATTTTGATTTTATTTTTTTCAGATTGGTCAGATTAATTTTTCAGAATTATTTCTATTTTTTCTCTTGATATGATGGATTTATTTTCCATTAGGATCACTTTTTTCTCAAATAAGACAAATTCAAAGATGGTGAGCCTGATTTACTGAATATTATAAAGAATTTGAAGATGACTTTGTACAAGAAAATATAGAATCATGAAAGAATATTCAACATCTAAAATGAAATATAGAATTTAAAAATGTATCATTTTGATATTCAGATTCTAAAAAAGTATTAAATAATATTTGTATAGATATCAAAGCAGGAGAGAAAATAGCTCTTGTTTGAAATACGGGAGCAGGGAAGAGCACGATTGTACATTTATTACTTAGATTCTGGGAGGTCTCAGATGGGTCAATTATGCTCGATAGTACTGATATATCTAAACTCAATAAATCATCTCTGAGAACTCATATATGAGTCGTTTCTCAAGACAATAGTTTATTTAATCTTTCAATAAAAGAAAATCTCTTATTTGCAGCTCCTAATGCATCTCAAAAAGATTTAAAAAATGCACTTATAGCAGCTGAAGCTGAGTTTGTTTTTGATTTGGAAAATGGAATTGATACTGTTATTTGAGAAAGATGACTGAAGTTATCTGGTGGAGAAAAACAAAGAATTTCTATTGCACGTCTTTTTTTAAAAAATCCAGAAATTCTTATTTTAGATGAAGCCACTTCTGCTTTGGATAATATGACTGAGAAAAAAATAGATCTTGCACTAAAAAAACTTATGAAAGGAAAAACAAGTATCATTATAGCTCACAGACTCTGTACAATTCAGCATGTTGATAAAATATTTGTTCTCCATAAAGGTAAAATAATAGAATCTTGAAATTACTGAGAACTCATTTTAAAACAATGAAAATTTTGGAGTCTTGCAAATGCAGATAAACTCATTTTGTGATAAGCAATCTTTTTATATACTATTCATCACTAAAAAATATATATGATAGATATGAATCATCTGGCAATTATTATGGATGGAAATCGTAGATGGGCGAAAGAACGTTTTATGCCAGCTATTTTTTGACATAAAGCATGATTTGATAATGTTAAAAAAATTACAGAACTTGCAAAAAATAATGGAGTTAAGTATCTGACTCTTTGGGCTCTTTCTACAGAAAATCTTATAAAAAGAGAAAGTGATGAAATTGAATGAATCATTAAACTTATAAGCTATGTTCCTAAGCTCGTTCCTGAATTTATAGAAAAATGAGTAAAACTAGAAGTAATTTGAGATATCGCAAGACTTCCAAAAGATACTCAAAAAATTTTATCAGATACAAAGCTTGCAACCAAAGATAATACCGGAATTACACTTACTGTAGCACTTGTATATGGGTGACAAGATGAAATTATTAGAGCTACTAAAAAAATACTCCAAGCGTGAATAGATCCAGAATTATTAACAGAGTCTGAGTTTAGAACATATTTAGACAGTTCTATTCTGCCACTTCCAGATATGATTATTAGAACAGGATGAGATATACGACACTCCGGTTTTTTGCTCTATGATAGTGCATATGCAGAGTATTATTTTACAGAAAAGAAATGGCCAGAATTTGACGAGTCAGAAATGTTAAAGGCTCTTTGAATCTACAAATCTAGGAAACGTAATTTTTGAATTTAAAAATATGAAATTGCCTATTTGGTACAATGAGTACAAACATCTTATAGAGAATTCAATAGATAAATACCTTGATACCTATCTCTCTCTCCCAACTTCAGCACCGCTGGAGCAATTTAAGGAGGTAATTAAATATTCTTGTAGATGAGGAAAGAAGTTACGTTCTATTCTTGCTCTTGAATTTTATCTTACGCTTTCTTGAAGAGATTTTTCTTCTATTAAAACGGATGATGATATTATGAAGTTTTGTATTGCCCTTGAAATGATACATGCCTTCTCATTAGTACATGATGACATGCCGTGTATGGACAATGATGAGTTAAGACGTGGAGAACTCACTGTGTGGAAGAAATATAGTCAATATGAAGCAATTTTAGTTGGTGATATGCTTAATACTTTATGATTTGAAATTATTTCAGATATTAAGTCTTCTTATGTTTCACAAGAACTTTCAAAACTTATATCTCACGCTATTTGATTTTATGGTATGGTATGAGGTCAGGTTGAAGATATGTATTTTGAAAATAATATATCTCAATTAAATGAAGATTTTCTCACACAACTTCATAATAAAAAAACATGAAAGCTTATAGAAGCAAGTATCCTTTGAGGAATAATATTATCTGGAGAGCGAGCGAATATAGATATTTTTAAAGATTTCTGAAAAAAACTTGGTTTAGCATTTCAAGTAAAAGATGATCTCCTGGATGTAGAATGAACACAAGAAGAAACTTGAAAAAGTGTATGATGAGAAGAGAAGTGATTTGTGTACTTGACAGGTATAGATAAAACTCGTACACTCTTACATACTATTATCTCTGATTGTCGTAGTATTTCTCGCCATCTTGGTTCTGAAAAAATAGACTTTCTTGTAGATTTTGTGGAACGAAGATCTAAATAACCATACTGTATGAATTCTAAGATAGCTAAACTTTTTGCTGATATAGATGCAAAAAAAGAGGAAATAAAAAAAGAGTATGAAAAACTAAGAAAAAAATATGATTTTTCCATTGAAAATGGAAAAATCATATTTTCTAAAAAAGCGAAAGAATACCAAAAAAGCTTTAAGACACCTTTAAGCGATTATGCAGTTCCTAAAAGTGTAAAACATTTTTTATCTATGCCTTTTATTTATGGCATGATTATTCCAGGTCTTTTTCTTGATGTTTCACTTTGCATCTACCAGCAAACAGCATTTAGACTCTATTGAATTCCTCGAGTAAGACGTTCTGACTATATAGTTTATGATAGAAGACATCTCAATTATTTAAATCTCATTCAAAAAATAAATTGTCTCTATTGCTCTTATATGAATGGTCTTTTTTCATTTGCCGTTGAAATATGAGGAAGAACAGAAAAATACTGGTGTCCTATAAAGGCAGCTCGTAGAAAAAAGTGATGACATGACTGGGAATCTCACTTTGCTGATTATGGAAATCCAAAAGAGTTTGAAAAAGCATTTAATTCGAACAAAGAGTTTTATAAAGATTATAAAAAAGAATCAGTTTAAGCTGATTCTTTTTTTATTTTGAATAGAGTAATTGAATTTTCAAATACTTGTTTTTCTATGTCTATATATGATTCCTGTCGAATGTCACATAACACATCAAGTGCGTACTGAGTAAAAATTGGTTCATTTTCCTCTTTTCCTCTATATGGACTTGGTGTGAGATACGGGCTATCCGTCTCTATAATAATATTTTTCAAAGGTATTCATGCTGCGACAATTCTTGTAAGCTCTGCATTTTTAAAAGTAAGGATTCATCAGAATCAGAGCATACAATTTGGAGCAAATTTAATGAGTTCACGTGCATAGTTCATATCTTCACTATAGCAGTGAAAAACAAAATTCTTACAATTTTCTTGTTTGAGTATTTCAAATACATCTCAAGCAGCTTCTCTATTATGAATAACTATTGGAAGATCTAACTCTTTTGCAAGCCTTATATGTGAAATAAAAAATTCTTTTTGAATATTTTTTATGGTATCTTGAGAAAGACCTGATTGCATACTTAATTTTTCTAGCCAATAATAATCAAGCCCTGTCTCTCAGAGAGCAACAACCTGAGAAGTATTATTGAGATAAAAGTTCCTAAGTGTCTCAATCGTATTTGAAAGAATATCTTTATATTCTAAAACATGAGTTGGATGAATTCAAATAACAGCGAAGATTCAATTATATTTTTTGGCTAAAATAATGTTATTTTCAGAACTTAACACATCTACAGATACTGTATTAAGATATTTTCATTTTCATTGAAAAAAATTCTGAAGAATTTTCTCTTGAGATTTATTTTGAGCAAGATATGGATGACAATGAGTATCGTATAACATGATTTAAAATATAACTCATTGACTAGAAAGTAAATATTTTTTTCAGTCTATGTCGCTAAAATTTGTATTAATAAGATTAAGCTGCGTTGTCTTGTCTTGGGAGAGTGTGTATTTAAATTTGAGGAGTTCTGTTTGAGTTTCAATGTTTTGAGGGCTTAGATATTTCATAATTACTGTTGTAAATCATGGTGTATTCTCTAATGTAGTAATACTCACAATATCATTTAATGTTGAAGGAATCTCGATACTCAGTATTTCAGGGTCATAGGAAAAACTCAGTGCTATTTCACTCACCTCTTCCATGACTCTATTATTTTTGATGGTAATTACTGAATTATTTATTGTTGGATATATATCTGCTTGGTTTTCTTGTCATGCTGCTTCTTGTGTTATTTCAAGAGTATTTGCTTTGAGACTAGAGGCATTGAAGTCTGAATTAAAAAGAAAATTAATTCAAAGAGCAAAGAATATACTTATAGATAATATCCCCGCATGTGTGGCAAAATTATGTTTCTTGTATTGTGTAAAAATATCTTTCATAAAGGTATTATTTTTTATAATAGTTCTATTGTAATATATTCAGTCAAGAAAGCAAAATCTTAGATTATTCAGCAAGTAATCCATGGTCATCTAGGATAGTTGTGACTTTATTTCATAATTTTTCAAGAATAATTTCCTTTTTTATTGCTTTGAGTCATCCTACACTTCCAAATATTCTAATTATTTTTTTTCGAGTAACTGGTCAAATTCATGGTATAGATTCAAGTATATTTTTTTTCATACTAGCACTTCTCGAGTCTCGATTAAAAGTAATTGCAAATCTATGTGCCTCATCACGAATAGCTTGAACCAAACGTAATTCCTGAGAATCTTTAGAAAGTAGTATACTTTTTGATTTTCAAGGTAGAAAAAGTTCTTCTTCTTGTTTTGCGAGACTGACAATTTGTAAATTTTGTATAATATCTCTACTTTGTTCTAGAGTATAAGCATGAATATCTAAAGAATCATAGATTGTATCTAAATTATCCAAAAAGTTTTGTCTAATTCGTATCACTGATCCCAGTTGTCCTTTTCAACCATCGATGATGATAAGATCGGGTAAATTTCACATTTTTAGGAGTTCTAGAAGTCGTCGTTCTAAAATTTCTTTCATGGAACCAAAGTCATCGATTTTTCCTTGTTCTAATTGTTTAATATGAAATTTTCTATACTTTTTTGGATTGGGGCGTCAGTTTTCAATAATACTTCTACTTGCTACTGTATGGGTTCCTGAGAGATGAGATATATCATTACATTCAAACATAATATCTTTTCCATTGACAGCAGAATATCATAAAATCTCTAAGAGACTCATCATTGTAGATTTTGTGAAGTTTTTTGCAGAAAGAGATGCAAGGTATTTCTTATGTGCGAAGTTGTAGATATTTTTATAACAGAGCCTGAGTACATCAAACTTTCATCAGATTTTAGGGACTTCTGTTTTTATTCCACCTGTAAGATTATGAATCTGAAATGGAATAATATAGGTCGCTGTATCATGTTCATCAAGATGATCTATGAATCTTTTCTCAATAAATGTTTTGAGAACCTCTTCTTTATCTTCCTCGAGTGAATTTTCAATTTCATAATTAAAGTATCACTTGATAACACTATTTCTGATTTCAATACATCAGACATACGTATTTCAGTATTTTTCTAAAATATTTATTACATCATAATTCCCATTAACAAAATCTCTCACAATTTGTTCTTCCTGGGTAATCCTGAGGGAATCAATATCAGTTTTGAGTTTTGCAGCCTCTTCAAATTTGAGCTCTTTTGCGTAGCTCAGCATTTTACGTGTGAGTTCTTCAGCAATATGATTCACATTTCATTTGAGAAATTCTTCAATTTCAGATATTTTACTTTTATAGTATGCTTCAATTTCTACAAGAGTAATATCAGTTTTCTCAATATTTTTATTATCTTTGAAAATATATTTATCAAGATTATATCCATTTCATATTCTAAAAAAATGTATCCCATAACACCCATATCAATATACTTTTTTTATGATTCTGAGTAAATTACTGACATAAAAACCATGCGTATATGGACCAAAATATTTTCATGACTTAGTTTTAAATCTTGTTTTTATAACTTTCGGGAATTGCTCATCTGTTATCTTGATATAATAATAGTTCTTGTCGTCTTTTAAGAGTATATTATATTGTGGTTTATGTTCTTTAATAAGTGAACGCTCTAGAATGAGACTCTCTGTTTCATTATTCGTAAGTATGACTTTTATATCTACTATTTGTCGAACCATGATATTTTTTTGAACGGTGAGCTTGGTATGAGAACGAAAATAACTCGTTACTCTATCCTTAAGCCGTACTGATTTTCAAATATAAATTATTTCTCATTTCTCGTTAAAAAACTGGTATATACCAGGTGATTTTGGGAGATCTTTCAGAATATTTTCTATATTCTCTTGCATAACTTATCGTAAATCGAGGGTATACTCATCTTGTTTTTCGTTTTCTTGTTCTTCTTCGCTTTCAATATATTCCTCATCTTCATGACTCAGACTCATTTTTTTATTAGGATTTGGAAGTCAATTTTTACTCAGATAATCTTTTACAACTCAACTGAGTGTATCCATAACTAAATCAAAATTATTATCTTCTTCATCTTCAGGTGGATAAATATATTCTTCTATTATATTAATAGCTCTATGAGGGGCATAAGCATTATAAATTGCTATTTCTTCTTCTCCATATTTATGAATGATGATATCTCATTTTCGAAATATAGTGTCCCATATTCTATGTTTATCTACTTCAAGTCACTCAATATTTTCTAAATGTATACTTTGAACATTTGTTTTTAAAAGCGACCATTCCATATCGTAAATTGCAAGCTCAGTAACAATCCATACGTCATTATACCAGTTAAAAAGTTCGTACACAATTTTCCAAAAAACTATGAAAAGTAGTATTTCAAGTACAAAAAATGGAATAAAATCACGAATTCTTTCTGATTGGTAATATAGAAAAGAAGGGATAATCGCTCAAAAACTAAGCCATAGAAGATATTTATCAAAAACTACAATCCAATGTTGATGTATAACTGCTCGGATTTCTTGTCCGTCGGGTATATGTTTTTGATAAAATTTCATTTCTAAAGTTTAATTTCTATTCCAACAGGACAATGATCACTTCACAGAACATCATCTCGAATAAATGCAGTTTCAATATTTGAAACTACATTTTTTGATGTAAGAAAATAATCTATTCTCCAGCCAACATTACGTGCTCGAGCTCAGGCTCTGTAACTCCACCAAGAGTATGCGTTTTCTTTTTCAGGGTGAAGCGCTCTAAATGTGTCTATGAATCAGGCATCAATATAATTATCCATTCCATCTCGTTCTTCTTTTGTGAAACCTGCACTCATTGTATTTTGCTTAGGCCTAGCAAGATCAATTTCTCTATGTGCTACATTAAGGTCTCCACATATTATAACAGTCTTCTTTTCGTCTAAATATTGTAGATACTGTAAAAAAGCTTTATCCCAAACACTATATCTATAATTGAGTCGTGATAAGTCGTCTTTGGAATTTGGAGTATATACGGTCACATAATAATAGTTTTCAAATTCGAGTGTTGTGACTCTTCCTTCATGGTTTTCTAGAAGGGTTTCATCTAAAAATTCTACACTTTTCGCATCATAACTTTCTTCAGATATCCCATAGGATACTGATAATGGTTCTATTTTTGAAAATACAGCAGTTCCAGAATATCCAGGTCTATTAGCAGGATTCCAGTACATATGATATCACAGAGTTTTAAGTTCAGACATATCTTTTTTTGTTATCTGGTTTTCATTTCCCTTGATTTCTTGAAATCAAGCAACATCTGGATCTTCTTGTTTCAGATATTCTATAAAATTTTTTTTAAGTATGGCACGAATACCATTTACATTCCAAGAGATAAGTTTCATGATTTTTTAATTGAATTATTATATTACTCAAATAATATAGAGTGAGACTGAAATGTAAAGTTTCTCTCGTTTACTTTGAAATAAATGCATAATGAAAAAAATTTGATGGATTGGAGTTTGAGTTATGGGAAATCCTATGGTAGTAAATTTACTTGCAGCTTGATATGAAGTAAATGTATATAATAGAACAGCAAAAAAAGCTCAAAATCTTATTGAAAAATGAGCTCAGTTGCGTTCTACTATTCTTGAATTAGTGAATGCTTCTGATATTGTAATCACCATAATTTGAGATCCAAAGAGTGTAGAGGAGGTGTATTTTTGAGAAGCATGAATTTTTTCTGCGGAACTTACAGGAAAAACTCTTATTGATATGACAACGACTGAACCATCACTTGCCACAAAAATATACAATACAGCTAAAGTTCATAATTGTAATTCACTGGACGCTCCTGTTTCATGAGGAGATGTCGGTGCGCAATCTGGAACTCTTTCAATAATGGTTGGTGGTGACGAACAAATATTTACAGAAATATTGCCATTATTTGGGATTTTATGAAAATCAATAACCTACACTTGATGAGCATGAAATGGTCAACATACAAAAATGGCGAATCAAATATCTATAGCAGGGAATACTATAGCTCTGTGTGAATCACTCGTATATGCACAAAAGGTATGACTTGATATTGAAAAAACTATTCAAGTCGTTTCAGCTGGAGCTGCTTGAAATTGGTGATGGACGAATCTTGCACCAAGAATACAAATCTGAGAACTTGATACGTGTTTTTATATTAAACATTTTGTAAAAGATATGAGGATTGCTCTAGATGAATGTCAAAAAATGAATATCGTTCTTCCTTGACTTGCTCTGGTACATCAGTTATATACAGCACTTATTTCACAATGAGATCAAGAACTTTGAACCCAAGCACTCATTAAAATTCTAAGAAAATTAAACAATCTTCCAGAAAGTTAATACTTGCAAATTTCCTGCTTTAGATTAAAATATTTGCTGCAAAAATTTATTAAATAAAATATTATAAATATGTCACAACATCACGACAAAGAAGAATTAATTGATGAAGAGCTCACTCAAGAAGCTCAAGAAATAGCGAAAGAATATGAATCACAAGAAGAAATAATTGAGCAACAAGATGAAACAATAGCTTCAGAAGATTCTCAAATTACAAAACTTCAAGACTTACTTGCTCGAAATCAAGCAGATTATGAGAATTTTAAAAAACGGACTGCTCGAGATAAAGATGAGATGATTTTTTTTCTTAAATCAGATATATTTAAAAAAATATTACCAAGGCTCGACGATCTAGAAAGAATTATAAAAAATACACCTGTAGAAATTCAAGATACTCCAATCTATGAATGAGTTCTTGCTTTAGAGAAGACCTTAAGAAAAGATATTTCTGGGATGGGAATTCAAAAATTTAAAAGTATAGGACAAAATATAGATCCAGAAAAGCACGATGTAATGACACAAGTTCCAGGTGAACATTGAATAATTATAGATGAATTTGAATCAGGATATATGCTGTGAGATAAAGTACTGAGAGTTGCAAAAGTAGTTGTTTGAAATGGTTAATACATATCTATTTTAAAAAAAAATCTAGGCCATACCTAGATTTTTTTTGTTGAAATCTCATTTTGATTTCATTTCGTTACTTTCTCTTTTTCTATTTTAGCCAAAGTTTTTTTGTTCTCATATTTTATATATGTAATATATTTTTTGAGTATATCTTCATCGATAAGTTTTTGAGTGAAATTTATTTGACTCAGTTCTGATATCATTGCCTCTTGTGTATTAGGTCCAAATATTCAAGCAGAAACATCAATTTCATTTGATATAATATGAGAGTCTATTTGGAAGTTTATAAGTGCATTTTGAGTTTTTGCTCAGAATATTGCTGTATCATTATAATTAAAATATCCAAGTATTTCTAATGTTTTTTGAAGCTCTCTGACTCCTTGTCCAATATCTCAAAATGATACATTTCAAATGTTTTCTATGGATTCTTGAGCCTCTTTTCTTGCAGTTTCTTGTATAATTGTAATAGTATTTTTAAATTCTTGAATTTTTAATTGCTGTTCCAAAAATTTATCATAACTTTTACTCATTTGAGTCCTTGTTTTAGGCCCATATACCCCACTTCAGATATTTTTTTCCGTTTGAATTACTCAAGTATTTAGCTGAAATCGAGTAATCGCTTCGATTGTTTTCATATCATATACCCCTACAATGTAGTCATTCTCTATGTATCATAAATCTGAAAGGAGAGTTTGTAGTTCTGCTACTAAAGTTCAACTACTTTCTATTCCAAGATTTATATCAAATACAGTAATATCTTTTTGTTGTGTATTTTCTGATATATGTATATCAGTTGAATCATCTTTTCCAACTGATATCCAATGTGGTGAGGGGATAATAGAATAATCAAGAGTAATATTTGAATCTGTTGATATAATTTTTCATGTTACCTTTCTTTTTCCCCAATACAAAGCTCTTTTTAATCATTCATCTCAGTATCACATCCAAATATCGATTCTATCATGATTATATCATCTCTGGCCTGCTGGAACTATAGCTCCACCTCTATCTGCAACTTCTCATATTCAAAGTCATTCTAATTCAATTTTAGTACCAAAGTTGTATTTTCAAGGTGCTGCAAGCATACCTGAAAATACTTTCTTACCTGAAGCACCAGCAATTCATGCTCAGTTGAGTATTATCTCATCTCAATAATTACCTGTCAGATAATTTTCTTGATCTGGAAGTGGAGAGTAATAAGCAGTAACTATAAAATAATTTTCATCTGCTTGAATATTTCAAGCAGTACATATTTGTATATTTGTAAAGATACAAATATTTGCGAGCAACAATATAGAAGAAATTATTTTCATAAAGATTAGTAAGTCATATATAAAAATATTTTATCATAATAAAAATTCATATATGAAATATGGTTCAAAAAAAGTCTCCATTCTTGATTGACAAGAGGAGACTTTTAAGAATAAAAATTAAGTATTATAAAATACTTTGAAGGAATTGTACTTTTGCTTTGAGTGTTACATCAGAGATTTTAGGAAGCACTTGTGTAATTTGGGTATCTAATCTACTTAATATTTCAGTTGCAGATTTACCAGTTTTAGCTTCTTGTTTTCAAAGTCTTTCTCTAATAATGAGTAAAGCTTTTGAAATCTGTTCTTTTTCCACACTACTCAGTGTATATGTCTTTGTAACAGTTCTTACTACTGGATTTGGAGGATTTCATACATTATTTTCATAATAAGCAAAGAGTGCTGTTTTTGTACGATTTCAAAAGTTTCCAGCATACCAATGATCCTCGTTATCTATCAGTCAAATTTTTATCTGCAAATCTATGAGTGATTGTTTTACACTTTCATAGTTTCAATCTATTGGTCAAGAATACTCTCATATTTTAGTCATCATTTCTTGAAATAGTGCAATTTTTTCTGAATCAGTTGTATCTCTATCAACTTGAATATCTCAATATTCTAGTATTATTTTATAATGTTCTGATGCTTGTCTATGATTAAAAGCAGAAAAAAGTTCTACTGGCTCAGATACTAAGTGATCACTTGAATATCAATAGGTTTCTCTCAAAGCTGCTACAGTTTTAGGTCCAAAATAACCTGCATCTTCAGAATCTGCAGAACTAATGATTCAACTTTTGAGTTGATATTCTATAAGTTCATTTTTTATACTTTCATATTTTCAGTCAAAATCACCATTATATAGCTCAATTTTTGTAAATATTTCTTGAAGTTTTCTTACTTCTTCTCATTCATCTCAGGGTTCTACTCTCAGATTTCAAATATATCCTAATTGAGACTCTCAAAAACTAAGACTTACTTTTGCACTTGGTACAACTATCTTAGCTTTCACAGTTTTTCTTCACCATTGAATAGCTCTCTGAAGTCATTCATCTCAATATCACATCCAAATATCTAGCCTATCATAAGACTGACCTCTTTGTCAAGCCTTTACAATAGCTCATCCTCTATCTTCTATAGTTCAAATTCAATATCATTCAAAATAGATTTTAGTTCCAAAAGGATAATTCTTAGGTCAGGCAAGGAGTCAAGGAAAGACTCAATTTCCAGAAGCAGTTGTAACTCATTCTCCATTTAGACGTACATCTCAAGCATAACTTCAAGTAATGTACGAATCTTGATTTGGAACAGGAGAATAATAGGCAGTGGCTACGAAATATGTTTCTTCGTTAGCAGCAGCTCAAGTAGTATTTCAAAAGAAACACATTGTGGCTACGAGAGCTCAAAACATGAGCTTTTTCGTGGGGCACATAGTATCTTTTTAAAGAATAAAAGCCGGAAGATTATATACATGAAATATATAATGCAAGTTTTATTATATCACACTTCACCAAAACTTCACGAATTAACTATTTGACAATAAAATAATATATTTATTATACATATTTATAGAATGATATATGCAAGAAAAAAATCTCTATATTCCATGATTTCGTGAAAGCTATTCTAAACGCTCTCCATGATTTATTTTACAACAAAAATCAATGTCTGTATGAATGAATTTTGAGAGATTTATTATTCCATGAGATACAAATAATTGAAGTGATGTACAATTCAGTTTATCTACACTAGAAGATTCAATTTTTAACTATATATCAGAAATACAAGATAGAATACATATTATAGTTTTTTCTCTTTCTGCTTTTCCAGTTTTAAAAGCAATAAGTAAATTATTAGATGAAAATAAATCAGGAATGATTTCTTCACTTTTTTTTGTTCATCCAGCTAAAAATCCACTCTATTCAGTTAAAGTGATGGATTGGAGTCTCAGATGATGAAAATGAAAGCTACTTCCGGATTCTCATTACTTGTATGGAAATCCTGACACTGTTTTTTCAGAATTAATATGAAACTGGAAGGGGAGTCCATGACAATTCCAATCTGACTTACGTTATTACTCTGAACAAATAAAAAATAATACACACTATTTTGATACCTTAAAAAAAGAACTTTGGGAACAAAGTAAAATCCCAATCAAAGAATTAAATAATTCCAGAGATTATGTTATTCATACTATTTGACTCCCTTGAAATTGAGTAAAATCTGTAGCAACTGTTATGCAAAGCCATATTCCAAATATATCAGCATGAGATTAAATTATTAAGAATATATAATTAGATTTCAATCTTTTAAAAGTTTGAGCTTATGAATTTCTTTTATTGTTTTATTGTTTTTTCAATTTATAAACTTAATAATTTCTGCAATGTTAGCTTCTGAAAGTCAGATAGTTGAGTTATTATTCGAAATAAAATATATATATCTAATTATTTCTTTTTGAAGAAATATTGTAAGTGATAAGAAATCACTGAGTGAAAACTCACCAGTACTATATTTTCAGAGGAATTTTTTTATTTCCTCATCTATAAAATTTTGTAAGTTTTCAAAATAGAGCAATATATTTCAGATATTTTTTTGGTATTCGGGATGAACATTTTCAAAATGAGGAATGACTTGATTGCGTATATAGTTTCTGGTATGTTCATTCGTACTGTTTGATTCATCCTCAAAGTATTTTAGTGCATTATCTTGCAAATATGTATATATTTCAGATTTTTTAACAGACAGTAATGGTCTGAGAATATTTCCTGACTTTTCAGTCATATTGATAAGACCACTGAGTTTTGTTCATCGAATCATATTAAATAACATCGTTTCAATTCTATCATCTAAGTGATGAGCTGTGATTAAGTATGTAGCTTGATGTATATGTTGTAAAGCTTCAAAGAATTGATAGCGTTTCTCACGAGCGAGTTCTTCAAATCATTTACTCGGATAAAGTTTCATAATTTTATCAAAGTCACATTCTCATACTTCTGTCTCTTATACACATCT
>JAGXIV010000021.1 GCA_024635485.1 bacterium
AAGTCAACGTACATAATCACTCTGTTTTAGAACTCACGGAGCAAAATTTGCATTAAGTCTATCAAGATTTCTATTAATTCTATCAATCAGAATAATAGCATCATTCACAACAACTCAGGTCAATGCAATAAATCAAATACCAAACGTTAAACTGTATGGATTTCATGTCGCAAACAATCATATATTCACTCAGAGAAGAGCGAGAACTACAGAATACAATATAATAGCGGGTTGCGTATAAGAGTTAAATTGGAATACAAGTATTGAAAAAATAAGAAAGAGAGAGATAAAAAATGAAAATACCGTTGCTTGAATAAGTTCAGCATTATCTGAATTCTCCCCTCAAGCAGAATAACTGACTCCAGCAGGATAATTATAATTTTCTGCAAAAGTTTCTAGTAAAGGCTGTACCTCAGTAGGAAGTACTCAGTTTTCAAGCTCAGATTCAACTGAAATATTTATTTTGCCATCAAGTCTACTGATACTTGAAAGAGAGGGTTCAAAAGTGTAGCTTAAATAATCTCAAACTCTGATAGGTCATTTTTGCGTAGTGAGAATAATATTTTCGATATCCTTTGGAGAAATCCCATCTCGATATTCTGCAATCTCGATTTTAATTTCGTTATCCTCATATTTAGAAGCGATACTTCCAGCACTAATACCTGATAATTGAGAACGAAGAAGTCCTGTTACATCATCTGGAGTAAGTCATGAAAAAGAAAGTTTTTGTTCATCAAAAGTGTATACAAATTGACCAGGATTATCTTTTGAAGAAACAGAAACATTTTTAGTTCCTTGAATCGTTAAGAGATACTCTTTGAAATCATTTGCTACTGTTTTTAAAATTCAAATATCATCACTGTTGCTCACGTTTAACTTAATTCAAACTGGAGCTCACGTTGGTGGACCATTGGCTTGAGTCGCAATTTCGACAGTCAAACCTGAAGAGACAAGAGGATCAAGTCACTTCAGTATTGCTTCCTCAACAGTAAATACATCTCTCATTCACTCTGAGTCTCTAATTTTAGAGTCAATAAGCTCTACATATACACTCATAGCATTTCCTTTGAGCTGAATATAGTAAACCTTAAGTTCTGGAAAAGTAGAAATAACAGACTCAATTTGTGGAATATACTTATTTAATGCCCGCTCATCGGTTCAGGTTTGAGCTTCGATGTTGATATTAATAATTCCTTCATCAGATGCTGGAAAAAGAGTAAAACCTATATTTGGAGAAAGAAAAAGAAAACTCAGTATAAGGAGTACAAAAGGAACTCAGATGGACATCAGTCGAGAAAATTTATTATCTATAAATCTTGCGAGAGTTCTAGAGTAGCTGTTTGATATCTGCTCAAGTATTTTTTCTCTTGTGTTTTTTGTATCATCTTTCTTTACAGTTTTTCATACTCTTTCTTCTCGTAAAAATTCAATTTCCTCTTCTGAAAGTGTTTCTTCTAATTCTTTATCATAATGATATACCTTTTTCTTTGCTGCGAGTTTATAAAACAATGCTGAAGCGAGAGTGAGAGAAAGAATAAGAGCTGCAACAAGGGTCGCAAATACGGTGATTGGAATAAATGATAAAAATTTTCAAACAATACCTGGGAGAAAAATAAGTGGAAGAAATGCTACTAATGTTGTTGCAGTTCAACTTATGAGAGGAGATTTAAGATCTTGAACAGCAAGAATAACTGCAGTCTTTCGGCTATATCAGAGACTTTGACGTTCTGATGCTCCCTCAATAATGACAATAATCGTATCAATTGCAATTCACAGTGTGAGTACGAGTGAAAAATTTGTTAAAAAATTTAGTGAAATACCAATAGTATTAAGAACTGCAAAGGTAATAAAAAATGAAAGTGGTAGCAAAATACTTGCAATAAGTGATTCTCTAAAACCAACAAACAAGTATATTACAACAAATACAAGTATCAGTGTTTGAACGGCAGTATTTGCAAGATTTTTATAATCTTCAATAATGGTTTCAGCCAAATCTTGTGAATATTTTACCTCTAAATCTTTAAATTCTGGCTTTGTAGTGATATAATTTTCTAAAGCTTGCTTTGCAGAAGCTGAAACACTAAAGACATTATCTCAAGCATTTTTGTTAAATGATAGAGCCACATAATTTTCTCACGTTGTTTCATAAAATCAAAGACTCTTGATTGCTTGATCTGGATATTCTTTTTGAAAGCTTGCAATGTCTCCAAGTCTTACTCGAGATATTCAATCTCAAGAAATGATAATATTTTCAAGTTCTCATATACTCCCCAGCTCTCCATCTATTCTAAAATCATACTCCAAATCACCTATCGTATAATTTCAAAGTGGAGTATTTTTATTAAAGCTTCGTACTGAATTAGCAATAGAACTAACATTGATTCAAAGATTTTCTAGTTTTGCCTTTGAAACAAGAACCTTAATTTCATATTCAATACTTCCATTTCATCCTGCAGAAAGTGGGTTTGAATTTGTTCCACCAATATCTATAGAAGCAATACCAGATTTTCATTCAAGCTCATTTTTCATTTCCTGAGCAAGTGAAGTAAGTGTAAAGGTATCATACTTAGTACTTGGACCATACAATAAAGCATCAAAAAGGAGTTCATTACTCGTTGAAATTTCTTGGATTCTTGGATCATCCGCTTCAGCAGGAAGACTGAGAGCATCTACTTTATCTTTTATATCAGTAAGAGTATCTCGTGTACTAATACCATTTTCAAGTTCAACTGTTATACTACTAAATCAAACCGAGGAAGTAGAAGTTATTTTAGAAATTCATTCTATATCATTAATTTCATTTTCAATTTTTTCAGTAATCAGACTATCTATATCTTGAGGATTAACTCCAGTATAACTCGTAGCAATTGAAATAATTCCGAATTTTATATCAGGACTAGATTCTTTAGGAATTGCAATAACAGAGGCAATTCAAATAAGTACAATGAGAAAAAGGAGTAAGAAAGACGTTTTATAATTTTCAACCCAAAAGGTAAAAAATCATGGTTTTATTTTTTTCATTCGTTATTTTGTTCTACAAGATTAAATTTTTCATTTTCATAGTTCGATACATCTGAAACAATTATTTTTTGATTCGAACAAGCTTCGTTTTTATATGTACAAGAAATTATTTCGGCATAATCACCATATATTTCTCAAAGCTCTAATTCAGCCTCATCTAATCATTGTGGAGTAAAAATATTTACGCTTCCAACATTATTTCATCAAACAGTAATAATATTAAGTGGATACAAAGTTTTTTCTGTTTTTATTGGTATGAGAACTTGCACTATATCACCAATAATATTTACACCACTCTCAAATACTATAGTTGAAACATAATTAAGATTTTTATCAGCAACGTCAGAAAGTGAATATATAGTTCCAACTATAGATTGTGTTCCTATAACGACTTTAACTTCTTGTCAGACTTCTATAAATCATACTTCAGTGCTTGAAAATGCGACTTGAACTTCTGGAGTATTATCGCTGAGAAGATTTGCTATTGGAGTTCACGTATTTACTTCTTGACCTAAATCTACAAAGACTTCTCCAACAGTACCATTAATAGGAGAACTTATTGTGAGTTTCGCGTAGTCTTTTTGAGCAGAGCTAAGTCAAATTTTAGCCTCAGTAATGGCATTTTGTAAACTACGTTTTGTAACATCATAATTTTTATCTAAATTACTCATTGTATTTTTTGCAGAACTAATCTGGCTTCTGATATTGGCAATACTATCAGTAGTGTTTATTTGTGTTTGTTCCAATCAAATAGTAGCATTGAGTTCAGAACTTTGTAAATTATTAAGCTGAATTTGCTGATTTTTTATTTGGATATCTTTGTCTCTTTTTTGCAGTTCTATATTTTTAAGAATTGATTCTTGATTATTTTCATACGTTCTAAGAAAGCTTTTTATTGAATTAGAAAGAGAAATAAATCAGGTATAGCTCCCCTGAAGTGCAGATTGATATGCATTTATTTGAGCTAAAAAACCATCTATCTTTGATTGATCTAAGAGTCCAACACTTGGAGTAGAATTATTGAGTGTTGTTTCAAGATTATTTAATAGGTTTTTTGTAGAATTATATCAAGTATTGAGATAATCAATAATTTCTGAAATCTGAGCTTCAGATATATTTCCTGTGTTGAGTTGTTCTTGATACTTGTCATAGGTACCACTATTTCTATATCTTATGAGTTCTAATAACAAAGCCTCACTTTGTTTTCTTTGATCTGTATCTTTGACTCATAAAAATTGGTCAAAATTATCATTTGAATTGAAGTTTTTTTGTGTTACAGAAAGAATATTATCAGAAAATTCTATAATATCATCCAGTGTAAATGTAAGAGATATAATCTCTTTTTTAAGATTTGATTTAAATCACTCTACAGTTTCTTGATCAGAAATAAGTTTTGTTTGGTACTCTAATTCAAGCCGAGAGATAGTATTATCAAGTTGATCAATTTGTAATTGTGAAGGTGTATTTTGTGAAGTAAATGAACTGGTTTGTACTGAGTTTTGAGCTTGTAATATATTTTGTTCTGCACTTTTTAAGGCAACTTCAAGATTTCTGTTTAGATTTGAAAGAGTTACTTCTGCATCAAAAATTTGCTTATCAAGTCCTAAAACTTGAGAATCATAATTAATTTGAGCTCTTTCAACTGAATTTTGAGCTCTTTGTATTGCTATACCATAGTTTCAGAGAGTATCTTCTAATCGTACGAGTGTTTGCCCAGCACTAACACTATCACCTACCTTTACTTGTAGTCATCTAATTCTTCCATTTGCATTTGAAGTAAGTTGAATATCTTGACTCGAAGAAACTCTTCCCGTCTTTTCTAGAATGGATTCATTTTGAAAACTACTTCATAATTTTGTTTCGACAAAAAAATCTTGTTTTTCTGTACTTACGCCTGAATCTTCTCCTCAAAAACTACATGAAGAAATGAGAAGAACAATAAGTGAAGTACTTATAATTTTCTTCATATATTAATTATTATTATTAAATTCAATAGGGTCTTGTTCCTGAACATATTTCATTAATTGCTCAAGTGATGAGTTTGGAACTATTCCGATTGCCACATTATCATGCAATACAATACTCACACTATCTCACGATTTGAGTCAAAGTGCATCTCGCGCATGTTTTGGAATTACTATTTGTCCTTTGGAACCGATATTAGCTGTCCCACATAATTGGAATTTTTTTGTATTATCGCATTTCATGTTTTGGTAGTTAAAAAATCATACAAGTATGAAAAGTATAACTTATACTACAAAAAAAATATTAAAATCAAATGATTTTAATATTTTATCTATAGAATTATATTTACTGAGTTATTTCTCAGGTTCAAATTTCAACATCTCAGCTTCCTGTAGTGGTTGCTCAAGTAAGTGTTTCTAAGAACTTTTCTAGTTCTTCTTGACTCAGTTCAGGAGCAGCATTTTGCTTAGAAAAATTAGCAAGAACTAATACTCCAGTTCAAATTATTCATGATATGAGAGCCAAAAGTGCAATACCTGCAATTATCTTTGGCATAAGTTTTTGTTTATATTTCATAGATTTTTTTAACTATAGTTATGGAAGGTATGATGGAAGTTCCTTGATTTCTATATTTGTTGATAATATACTTCTATTTCACTCATATATCTTACTCACTAGGTTTCCTTCAAGCAAGATAGTATATTTTTTTCATCCAGAATCAAATTTTAAAGTCATAATATTACTACTGATGGTATAGAGAAAATCAATTTCTGTGTTTGCATACTTCTTTCCAAGGAATATGAATAATTCATCATACGTTGCATTATACTCAACTAAGTTCTCGAAGAAACTCTTAAACTCATTCTGATTTATTTTACCTATAAATTGAATCTTCATTCAAGATTCTAGACTTAAAACAATATTTTTGAAATACTTATTATTTTCATTGTATACATATTGCGTATCTAGCTTTCACATAAAACTGACAGCATCCAAAGTCTTTGAAGTTTGAATAAATGGGATATCTTCAAGATATATATCATAATTTGAATTTTTCTTTTGAAGTCGAATATCTCCATATTTAACTTCTATTATTGGTTTAAGTGGATTAAATTCACCTTGAATAAGTATATCTCTTTTGAAGACTATTTCAGCAGAGTCTTCATCGTATTGCAGAACTCCATTATTATAATCTTCTATACTACTTGCGTTGTTTTGTAGAAAAGTAAGTTCAAAAAAGTTTTTAAAATCTGAAGAATCTTTTTCCTCTTCTGGTAAAGATTGAAATCTCTCATCCCACTCTTTCTCGGTTGCATCAAGTTTGTAAATAAATTTCAGACCCTTGCCGTCTATAGTGATATTTTGAATTTTATTTAATTCCAAAGGAAATAGCTCAAAAGAAAAATTTCTTCAACTTACTATAAAATTAGTAATTTTATAATAACTTTCATCAATCACTTCTACCTTAGTATTTTCAATATTGGTTCATAAAAATTGTGAGAGATAGTTAAGCGCATTACGTTCAGAAACTACGATTTTATTTTCATCTTCTCACGCAGATTGCAGGAGAGTGATTTTAGAAACATCGTACTTCGCTATATATGATTCATAATTTTCTAGTGCATCAAAGTATTCCCCTAAACGAAGTATTGAATTCTTAATATTCTTTGCGATAAGATTATCTCTCGGATTTGTTGGGCTTAAGAGCCTAGATTTTTGATTGTAAATTCCTGAAATATTCTTTATTTGTAACTTTAAATCTAAGATATTTTGAGATGATAAAGAGTTAGTATTAGAAAGAGTAAGCAGATTTTCTACAGATCTTTCAGGAGAAAAATATGTATTTCTTAAATATTCATCAAAATTTTCTAGAATAGAGCTATACTTGTACAAAGAGGTTATTTCGAGAACTTGAGAATCTGAAAACGCTATTTGAGAAACTTGAACATAACGTGAGAGCATTTCAACAATACTTTCTATATTTTCTTTAGAATTTATTTTCCCCAGGTAAGAAAGAAGTTGTTTTTCTAGAAAGAAACTGAAGTACTGATGTTCTAGTTTTGAATTGTCTTCCTCACTACTATGAGACAAAGCAAAGCTGTTAAATGACTGAATATACTTTTTAAGTATGTTTTCCTGCATTTTTGCGCCTATATCGAGCTGAGAATATAATGCAAATCAGTACACTGGATAGAGATGAGAATCAAGTTGTGATACATCTCAAGAAAGAGAAGCAAAGCTAAGTTTAGCAATACTTTGATCGAGTTCGTAATTTGAACTAACTAGCACATTTAACTGATTTTGGAGTTGAACCATTTCTTCATAATCAATTATACTTAGTCATTTGAGAGAAGTGAGATTATCTCTCAGTTTTCTTTCTAAGCTTGGATTAAATTCTTTCAGTGTTAATATTTCTAAATATTCACTGAGAATCTTATTTTTTAGGAAAATTATTTTTTTCTGTGAATTAAAGAAAATACTAGCATAATTTTCTATAAAATCTGCAGCATCATAAGATGAGAGATCAAATGAATGAATTTCTGTGAGTTTTGTACTAAAAACCTTATCTTTTTCCTGTATATATGTAAGAGTAGGAAGAAGGAATTGTTCTAAAGAGTCACGATAATTCACAAAAATACTTTGGTCTATAATATTGTGTGTACTCACAGGTAAATATCATAGCTCATATGCGGTCTCTACTCGAACTACATCTCAATTATCTACAAACTTTCATCTTGCTGGTTGAAAAACAACATACATATGAGGATTCAGATAGATAGTAGTAAAGAGCTTATCATTTGTGCTATCAATGAGTTTAAAGTTTAAAGGAGTGTTAATTGAATAAATCAGTATACTTCAAGATTGTGTCTCACTATCTATATATATTTCTCCAATACCTTGTTGTTGTATTTCAAAACCATTTCATAAAAGAACATAATTCTTGCTCAAATCTCTAAAAGAACTCATGTAGAGTCCATTTTTTGAAATATCAGCTACAATTTGAGAATCTTTTTTTTCTATTGAAACACGCTCATGAGAGCTATACAAATTCTCAAAAAGAGAGTATTTTTGTGTGAAAATCTGTACTCAAGAAGATGTTTCTATAGCTTGAGTATCAAATATATTTCACATTGCAACTCAGCTATCTAGAGAAGTATCAGTGTTTCCAATAAATCAGACAAAGACCAATACCATACATAAAAGTATGGTAAAGAGTCCTGATAAAATACGGAAAATAAATCACATATGAAGATTTTCTACAAAATATATAAATATATTCTACCATAGAAATTATGATTTGTAAAAAATCTAGGCTTAAAATCACCTTAATTAAAATCTTTTTCAAATATATCTTTAAAATCAGAAATAAGATTGGTGTTTTGACTTAAAATACCAATTTCTCTATTTTCATCTAAACTGTATTTTGAAAAATTAATACTTCAAATATAAAGAGTTTTAGAATCAGCTAATATAGACTTTGCATGAAGTTTTGGACCACTCATTGGGCGTACATCAATTCATGCTTTTTTTAAAACTTCTATACTCTCTGGATTCTCATTATAATAGATTTTTTCAACAATAAGTCGTATTTTTATTCCATCTTTTGATTTTTGGAGAAGAATATTTTCTAACTCTTCATCTGCTAAATATGGAAAATATATTTCAAGAGTCAGCAAAGACGATTTTATAAGCTCAGTTAACTTGACCCTACTCGCTCATGGAGATAAGACAAGATTTGGATCTAACACACCTCCAGCAATTCTTTCATAATCAAGTAAAAATAATTCTTTCAATTTTCAAACAAATACCGCATCATTCAAATACACAAGAAAATCTCTATTTTTCGTAAATAATGAATATGAAAAATTTCAAGTCGAAACATATCCATAATCATCAATAAGAAGCAACTTTGAATGATTCAGTGAATAATTGAGAGGATCAGACCATCGCACATCTATCCCCGCATCTACAAATGCATTATAATGTGCATCGTTAAGATATGGAGCTTGATAGGGATTATTTTCTAGTAAAATCTTTACATCGACTCATCTTGTATAAGCTCGTATTAAAGCATCTCTCAAATCTTTTTCTGTAAAAATATATACTTCGATATACACTTTTACTTGTGCTGCATCAATCTCTGAAACCAAACGCGTTAAAAGCTCTTTATCTGGGGTTATATTCAACTGTAGATCTCACTTAAACTCTTTAAGTTGAGATATTCAAAAATCTTTCAGTGTATTACTTGAGAGTATTTGATATTCTTGACTGGATTTTTGAGTATTATGAAACTCCCAATATTCAGGTCAATAATACAATGAAAATACAACAAAAAAGAGTATTCAAGTAAAGAGTTGGATTATTTTTTTTGTGTTCATTAT
Source organism: bacterium (assembly GCA_024635485.1). Classification (GTDB taxonomy): domain Bacteria; phylum Patescibacteriota; class Gracilibacteria; order BD1-5; family UBA6164; genus JAACSU01. Next base: position 9,369 of record JAGXIV010000021.1, read on the forward strand.
TTAAAATCAGCTTTGTAACTCAAGCATTTCATTATAAAATCATTTCATTTTTACAAGTTCCTTATGTGTTCCTCGCTCTTTTAATTCACTATTTTCAATAACTATAATATCATCAGCATGTTTCACCGTTTGTAGTCTATGAGCAATGACAAGCACCGTTCTATCTTTAAAAAGATTTTGCATTGCAAGTGTAATATGTTTTTCTGAAATACTATCTAGAGCGCTGGTAGGTTCATCTAAAATAATAATTTTAGGATTTTTCAAAAATATTTTTGCAATAGCAAGACGTTGTTTTTGTCCTCAAGAGAGCTTCACTCAACGTTCTCCAATTTCTGTATCAAGTCAAAGTGGTAAATCATAGACAAACTCTGCATGAGCTTGTTTTATGATATGCCGTATGTGTGTTTCATCTATTTCTTCATTCACAGCGTACATGAGATTTTCTCGTACTGTTCCATCAAACACGCTTGGCTCTTGCGTCAGATACCCAATATCTTTAAAATAGCTTTTGAGACTTGTTTCTGAGAGTTTTTGTCCATCAACAATTATTTCTCACGAATTTGCTCTTATATATCCAGCAATAAGTTTCACCAGAGTAGATTTTCATCCTCCACTTGGGCCAACAAATGCTGTAACCTTTTCTCACATAAGTTTCAATGAAAATCTATGAAAGACAAGATTATTTTCATCATATCCAAAATTTATATTTTGAAGTTCTATTGCTCATTGTGTATGCTCAAAAGTATTTCATTCTTCATATCACTCAATCTGAGGAGTAGAGTCAAAAAAGTCCCAAAGAACTTGAATTTCAGCAAATTCTTTCGTAAAGTTCTTTAAAAAATCAAGAGTATTTGTAAAAACTTTCTGCATCATAAGTATAGCTCACGTGATTCAAACAATGAGGGATAAACTGATTTCTCAAGCAAAATATAATTTTCAGAAATAGAGAAATATTGTGTAAAATAATATAATAACTACAATGACTCCCAATGCGAAAAATGGAACCATATATGGAGCCATTTTTTTATTATAAAATATTTGTCATTCTTGAAGTTCGTGAAGTTTTTTTATTTCTGAACCAATTTTTTCAGCCTGCAGTATTTCATTTTTTGCCATAATTATTTTCACAACTCTTTTTGACCAAAGATTATCAAGTTCTATTCTACTTTTACGTAATTCAAGAACTTTGTAGTTTAACATAAGTCAAAGAACTTGTCACAAAATAAGTAAAAAAATGAAAAGTACTACAAGTAAATAATTTACCTGTGATAGTAAGACAACTGTCAATCATACTGATAACGTAAGATTTACTCCTTCAATAATTATTTTATCTAAAAGTCCTCACCATAATTTTACTCATTTTGAAATAATGGAAATTGACTTTCAAGTACCGTATTTCTCATGTGTATTCATGTCAAACTTTACATATATTGGAAAATACTCTCCCTCAATTGTTTTCCTAAATCTATTATAAGTATAAGTCCACCAATTATGAGCAATTGCTAAAAATATAAATAAAATTATAAAATATACTGCATATTCTACAAGAACTTGATGAAAAATATCAATATTTTGAATTTCTAAAGCATTGGTAATATCCTTTACGAAGTAAACAAAAAGTATTCAAAAAAATCATTCAATACAAAAATATAAAATAAATCAAAGAGTAACTAACTTATTACTTTTTACAGGTTCAAAAAATCGTAAAGATTTTTGAAGCATATTTTGTTCTTTATTTCACTGTAACATAAAAAATAGCTATATATATTACTCATACTATAGCGATTTTTTGTAATTTAAAAAGTTCTTATTTATCCAAAAAGTTTCTCGAGCACTCATTTTTTATTAAGTACATTCAGTTTTTTTTCTTTTGCTATTTCTGCATATAATTCTCTCTCCTTATGACTAATTTTTTTAGGAACAGGAATAGAAACATGAATCAGTAAATCTCACTTTGCATCTCTTTGAACATCTTTTACCCCGTCAGATGATATTTTTATAACATATTCATTTTGAGTACCAGCATCTATAGTAATAGTTCTTTTTCCTATAATTGGAATATGTAATTCTTTTTTCGTTCACAAAACTGCTTCAATAAAATCTATTTCAATATCATAATGCAGGTCATTTCAATCTCGAGAAAGTCATTTTTCTTCAGTTTGAACATGGAATCGAACATATAAATCTCATGAAGCTTTTGTACCAATACCATCATTTCCTTCTCAAGAAAGTTTTATTACCATTCCATCATCAATACCAGCAGGAATATCTAAATCGATAGTATGTTTTTTAAGATTTCTTTTTTCCCCACGACACTCAGAACAAGTTTCTTCAAATAGTTCTCAGCTTCCACTACAATCTGGACAAGTTCTTGTTTGTTGAATTCTTCCAAATGGACTTTGACTTGTATAGGTTACTTGTCATCACCCCTGACAGGTAGAACATGATTTTTTTCAAGTACCCCCAACTCCATCACACCTTGTACAGATTTCTCTTTTGTTAAATTTTATCGTTTCCTTTCCACCATAAATACTTGTTTTAAGATCAATGGAAATATCATATTCAAGATCCTCTCCTCGAGTTTCTCTCCGAGCTTGCGTTCTTGAACCTCCTCCACCAAATCAACCACCAAAAAATGAATTGAAAATATCTGAAATATCCTCTCCAGCAAATCAACCTCCACCAAATCAAGAGCTATTTCAACCAACACTTCCATACGTATCATACTGTTGTTTTTTTCAAGCATCTGAAAGTACTGAGTATGCTTCATTGACTTCCTTAAATTTGATTTCAGATTCTTTATCTCCTCCCGTTCTATCAGGGTGATATTTCATCGCAAGTGATCTATATGATTTTTTTATTGTAATTTCATCTGCATGTCGTTCAACTCAGAGAATGTCATAATAATCTTTTTGTGCCATTGTGTCTTGTAAAATTCATAAAAATAATCCAGCAATGCTGGATTATAAAAAAGTTCTCTCAAAATGCAAGCTCTTATATGCTCGCATAATCACTAAATAAAAAAGGTTTTTCAGTTTCAGAATCTCATTCTCAAATCTGTAAAGCACTTTTTGCCTTATTACGAGTATTTTCTACAGCTTCAATACTTTCACTTGAGCTTAATTGAGGATACCCTTCTCTATTTTCTTCTACTCATTCTCTATTTCTATCAATATTTCCCATATTCAAAAATTTAGAAACTATACTAGATTAATCAATGATATTGATTACTATAATGAAGAAGCCCACTTGGGTCAAAGATAATTCTCACTTTTATGCTATACATTTCTATATTATCATTCGTAATCATTCTAATTTTTACAATAATTACGCTTTGAGTCTATCTTCCTGGAATACCGTATATATCTGATTACTCAAGTATAGGAGCAAGTTTCTTCCCTGCATATTTGCTTATAATAAGCTCTGTTATATTTTTATGAACTCTTCTCTTGTATTTGAATGATAAAAATACATTCAACACCTCCCTAACACTGCTTACTGTTTGACTCCTTTTTGCAACTATTTTTCCCATTTATAGTGTCATGAGGCTTTCACATAATTTGTGAACTCCTATTTCACTCTTTAAAAATTTGGATGTTGTTCTCAATAGGGCTAAACCAGACCTCAAAAAATCAGTTTTATATAGTGATGTTGAAGGAAAAAAACTATATATGGATGTGACGAAAGCTAAAAATATTTCACAAAATATAAAACCACTTATTTTCGTTCATGGAGGAGGATTTACAAGTTGAGAGAGAAACGAAGAACCAGTATGGACAGAATATTTTACAGAGCGTTGATTTACGGTATTTGATGTATCATATAGACTTGCAGATTATAACTATCATACCTACAATAAGGCTGCAAGAGATATCACAACGGCAATGGTATTTATTCAGCAAAATAAAGAAAAATATAATCTTAATATGGAGGAATTAGTGCTCGCAGGAAGTTCTGCTGGGGCTTCACTGGCTCTCCAGGCAAGTTATGGAGAAGAAACTATTTTTCCAGCAAATATAAAAGGAATCCTTCCAAAAGTCAAAAAAGTGGTTGCTCTTTTCCCAGCGACTGATATGGCAGCACTTTGGTATCAAGATACAAGTTTTATTGGGATAAATTCTCGTGAAGTAGGAAAACAATATGTTGGAGGAAGTCCTGATGAGTTTCCTGCTGAATATGAAATGATTAATTCAGCAAAACTAGCTCAAGTATGATCACCAGAAACGCTCGTAATCCATGGATTATCAGACACACTTATTCCAGCGACAACACTCCACGAGCTAGAAAGTACACTCGATAGATTAGACGTAGCAAACACCTTTGTATATATTCCTTATGCGGTACATGGATTTACCTACTTTAAAAATACTTTAGCATTTCAAATGAGTCGAGAAATAGTCTCAAATTTTCTAAACATCCAAAAATAATATATGTATACAACTGTTCACCTTGGACAAGATAGCTCAAAAATATCTAGATATATTTCAAATACTTTGCTTTGAGAAATAGAAAATACTATGAAAAAATGAGAAAAAGTATTACTCTATCTCAATAAAAGATGAGCTTATAATTCTCTCATTTGCCAAGATTGCCAATATTTATTTGAGTGCTCAAATTGTGATACAAGTATGTCAGTTCATAGTAATCCATCTCATCTTTTGTGTCATTTATGTACCAGCAAAAAAAATATGCCTCTTTCTTGCCCACATTGTTCTGGAACGAAACTACTCTCAATTGGAGTTGGGACTCAACAAATCGAAGAAGCACTTCATATGTATTTTTCTAAAAATCCTCTCTGATGAAAAAATATAAGTATCTACAGATTTGATTCTGACTCTATGAGAAATATATCAAGTAAAAAAAATGCACTGAGTGATTTAGAAAGTGCTGATATAATTATTGGGACAAAGATGATAACAACCTGATTTGATTTCGAAAAAATTGCCTGTATTTGTGTGATACTGGTAGAACAGGAAATGTGATCTGCGAACTATGATGCAACAGAAAGAGCTTATAGTAATTTAAAACAGCTTATAGGAAGATGAAATAGAAAATCTCAAGAAACAAAGATTATTCTGCAAAGTTATATTCCAAAAAATACTATGGTGAGTCAATTAACACAATATAATTTTAAAGATTTTTTCATGGAAACACTCAAAGAAAGAAAGATGTTTTCATACCCTCCATTTTGAGAAATAGTGAAGCTAGAATATAGAAATCCTGATTCAAAAAAAGCACTTCAATATATAGAAAAACTTGCTCTAAAACTGCAAGAATATGATACAAACAAAAATTTTATTATTATTGCTTGAAGCTCTACGTTTAAAAAAAATAATTCATACCATGTCGCATGTCTTATAAAATGAAACAATGTACGTTTGCTGCTCTGACAAATAAAATCTCAGATTCTCCATGAAGCAAAACTCTCAGTTATATTTACGTAAAAGTTTTTAACACAAAAAAATTCAGGAGCTTGATTTTATTGCTCTTTTAGACACAATATAAATATAAATAGCCTTAAACCACCATTTTATGAAATTTGAAATCTCAACAAAAGCCCTTCAAAAAGCACTCTCTGTAGTCTCCCACGCAACAGCTTGAATTACTACTACTCCAATCTTAGAAAATATTCTTATAAAGGTACAATATAAAAGTATTATTCTTACAGCAAATAATTTAGAAATGGCAATTGAGTATATGCTCGATGATGCTTCTATTAGTTCGGAATGAACATATTCAGTTCCTTCAAAACTCTTTTCAAGTTATATTGCACTTCTCAGTGATGATACGGTCAGTATTGAATTAGTAAGTGGTTGATCCCTTGAAATAAAAACATCAAGTGGAAAAACAAAGATAAAAGGAATCGCTGCAGAAGAATTTCCAGTTATTCCAAATATAAAAGAAGAGCTTTCTCTTTCTCTCAAAGGAAGTGTTGTAAAAGGATCAATTGAAAAAACTCTTTTTTCTAGTGCTGAATGAAATATCAGACCTACACTCGCTGGACTCTTTGTTCAAATTTCTTGAAGTGATGCAATATTTGCTTCAACAGATAGTTTTAGGCTCTCAGAATATAAAACCATACTTGAAACTCAAAAATGAGATGTGAAATTTGCTCAAATTATTCCAAGTAAAACTTGTTATGAAATAAAAAGTATTCTTGGGGATGATGAAGATGTTACAATAGTAAGTGGAGAAAATCAAATTGCTTTTTTCTTCGGAAATGTAAAGCTCTATTCACGACTCTTAAATGGAAAATTTCCAGATTATAAGAACTTCTTCCCAAATTCATATACTACTAAATGAGTGATTAACAGATATGATCTCATGCAAGCGCTCAAGAAAATTAACCTTATTTCACGAGAAAATAACTACTCTATAAAAATGAGTTTTTCAGCTGAAAATGGGATATTACTTGAAACATCTGAAACTCAAATCTGAGAAGGTGAAGTACAACTCGTTTGAAGTGTAGAAGGCGAAGATTCAATTATCTGAATTAACTCTACTTATTTTCTTGAGGCGTTATGAGTGATTGATACAACACACGTATCTCTCCAATTTGAAAATCCCCTCGCTCCAATTCTCCTACTTCCCGTTCCTGACGAGTGAGCAAAAAAAGCACTTCCAGGACAATTCAAACATATCATTATGCCACTTAAGATATAAAAAAATAAAACTCCATAATGGAGTTTATTTTTTTTGTTCTTTTTGAGTAAGGGCTTCTCAGAGTATTTTCCTGAGTTCATCGATTCAGTCTTTGCTGACCGAGGAAATAGTAAGTACTCTGGCTCAGAAGAAGACTGACTGTGTATGAGCTTTTGTTTTAGAAACTTCTCATCTTCATAGCTTATCAACCTTACTCATTACAACAGTAACAGGAAGATGTATGTCTTCAGTTATATACTTATACATATCTATATCTGTTTGTTGTGGTCCAATTTTACCATCACATACGAGAACTACTTGTTTAATCGTATGTTTTTTTTCTTCGAGATACCAAGAAATAAGAGCATCAAGGTCTTGGCGCATAGTTTGTCCCATCTTGGCAAAACCATATCCGGGTAAATCTGTAAAATGGTATTTCCCATTCACAAAAAAAATATTTGCTGTTCTGGTTTTTCCTGGCTTACTTGATGTTTTAACTAAGTCTTTTTTTTGCATAAGAGCGTTCATGAGACTTGATTTTCAAACATTAGATCGACCAACAAACACAACTTCATTTCGAGATTCAAAAAATATTTTTTCATCCTGAATGGAAACTGATTTTACAAATTCTGCTGAGATAATTTTCATATATAAGTTTGAGTACTAATTTTTTCGAGCTTATCCTACAAAAAAAATGTAATTTTACAATTCTATTTTATACAAGTCTCAGCCAAAAAAGACAGCATATTTTTCGCATTTCGTTCCTAAATATGGTAAAATAAAAGTATATATTTTTAAAGTTCTCTATGGAAACCAATAAAAAGATCATCTGAAACGCAGTTTCTGCCTATTTTATGTTTTTTATCTGCCTCTCATTTCTCTGGAGTAAGAATACTAATATTAATGATCCTTTTGTTAAAACCCACGTCAAAACAGCCTTTACTATTCAACTTTGACTTATTTTGAGTCTTATAATTATGAGCTTCGTGCCTGAAATAGGATTTTCATTCATCGGATATTCTCCAAATACAATAATTACAATAATACTCTGTTTCTTTTTCTTTGGAGCACTTGGGTATGGAGCCTACAAAGCGCAACATGGGGAAACTGTTACAACCAAAGAAGTATTCCAAACTACCTGAATAAAGAGAAATATTTTAATACAAAATAATCAGCTAGAAACAGACGAAGAAACGAAATGAGTTCTCATTTTTGCCCATATACCTTTTATTGGATATATGCTATATGGTCGACACCAAGAATTGGATAAAATCAAAGATATTGTTTTCTTGAATCTAATAGTTACTTGTATTGCTGTGGTATTAACGCTTATTGGCTTTACTTCTCTTGCGAGCATCATTATGCTCACCTATATTATTTGGTCAGTGTATCAGTCTATTCGCCTTATAAGTCAAAACGAACTTACAACCATTGATACTGCATTTATTCCGACACCTGAAAAAAAATATATCATACACAAAGCTCTTTGGGTTTATACTTTTAAAATGCTATCACAAAAGAAATTTGAGTCACTTCAAGCTATTATCTCTCGGAAATATGCTGCATACATTGAAAGAGAACGAATCGAAACATTGAGACTTTCAGAAAAAAAACAAAGTGCTGTTCCAAGTTTTCTTTTTTATATTCCTATCATTAATATTCTTGGTCTCTTTTTTCTACAAACGCAAGAAAGTACACATATTAAAAATGGAATAGTTATCACGCTCTTCACTCTTCTCATTATAGTGTTGTTTGGCTTCAGTAGTTCTCTACTCCTCCTCATACTATTTCCAGTATTTTATGGTATTGGATATCATACAAGACTCTGATACCATATGCCCTATATATATAATGTATATGGAATTTTTGCTTGAACCTTTACCAATATAAAAAATATATTTCATAAAACAAAAGTGTTACAAAATACTGTAAAAAGCAATACTATTACAATACAAAATACTGTAACAAATAATGTAACAAAAATCAAATGAAATGAGATAGTAGATGCAACACAAGAAAATATTGAAACTCAAGATAAGCCGTCTATACAGTAATAATTATAGAAGGTATAAAAAAAAAGAGAACTAACTATTCTCTTTTTTTGATTGTAATAGAAAGAATCATACAACACTCGATACCGTTTCACATCTCAGAATTCTATTTCAAAAGTTAACAAGAATATAATTATTTTTTATAAAGGTTGTTGCTTCTGACTCTGAAAATCCTCATTCAGGACCTACGAATATATTTATTTGATGATGGGGAGGAATATTAATTTCTCAAAGAGCTAATGAATCTTTTCAATCAGTATGACAGATAAGATTACAGTAATCCTCTTCTCAAAAAGAATGGAGATACTGAGATGTTAATGTTTCTCTATAACATATTTTTGGAATGAAATTCCCTCCACACTGTTCAAGAGCTTCAATAGCTATCTTCTCTATTCTCTGCTTCTTATTATCAGTCAAACCGAGCTTTTGGCTATTATCTGTATCAAAAAATATAATACTCTGGTATCAGATTTCAACAGATTTTTGGATAATATATTCCATCTTTGTGAGCTTGTTGGGAAAGGCTTGAAAAAGGTTAATATTTCCTCATTCTGCATTTTTAGTGATGGTTTCTAATCTTTCACAAGTAACTGAGTTTTTATCTATATAAGAAATCTTATATTTATGATCAAGTCAATGAACTCCATCAAAAAATATCACCGACTGTCACACTCGAGCGCGCATAACTCGAGTAAGTTGATGATATATTTCTTTTTCAATAAGTATAATTTGTTCAGAGAACGACGTTTCTGGAAGGTATATTCGTTGCATTATATGAAGTTATCTAGGCATACCGTAAAAATCTAGTCCTTTTGAATCAACCATTGATTTTGTGAGAAAGTTCTTCTTCTTTCCTTTTACAAAAAAACCACGTTCGTCAATAATTCCCTGCTCAATGAGGGTTGTGGGATTTTTATTGGCAAGCTTTTTCTTTGGAAAGTTTTTCTTGTTTTCAAAGTAATGTGTTCGTTCTTTATATGACGTATTCTTTCGAGTTTGAGGATTTTCACTTCAGATATATACTTGAAATGACTTCTTCTTCCCCTTAGAAAGCTTACGTGCTGCTGCTTGTTTTTTTACTATATTAGATTTGAGTCCGTGACTATTAGCCATAAGAAATTCTCATTTATTTTTAAAATATGTGAGGATTGTAACCAAAAAAATTGTTTTATCAATCTGTTTTTTTTATGATTTATTTTCTCCTCAAAAGATTCGTTTTTTTCTTCTCCACTGAGCATATCTTCAAATGATTGGAAATATATATCTAGAAATCCATCATGGAAGCCAACTTGCATCAAAATAATGTATAGAATAGGTATTACTTGTTATACGCATATCTGTCTTATTTTCAAAATAAGCGTAGGGATAAAAATATTCTTTTGGAAATACAGTAAAGCCGTCACCTACAATTGGATGATCAAAATACCCCATTAGCCCATGTCTTTTAAAAATCTTATTCATGAGATTTGGAAGAATAATTCGATGCTTCTTCTGATTATAATATTCTAGAAACTCTTTTAGAAGTGGATTATTTTTTTGTGATCCCATAACAGAACAACCAATAGAAAATATATCCTGAAATCAGGTAAAAAATTGTGTATTCAAAAGTGGATCAAAATTTTTAATAATCTCAACATCCGTATCTAAATATATTCCTCACTCATAGTATAAAACATACATCCTCACATAATCAGACACAAATGCCCATTTCTTTTTTTTATAAAATTTTAAGGCATATGAATGTGACTCTAGATCAAAACTATCTTCATTATGTTCTATGATTTTATAATCAGGACAATATTTTTTCCATGAAGCAATACAATCTAGTATCTTTTGATTTTTAGGGGCTCATCCAAACCAACAGTAATGGATGACTTTTGGAATATTATTTTTCGACATGTTTGTATTGTAAATAAGTAGAGACAAGGAAACGAATGAGGAAATAGAAAACTATAAAAATAAATAGAATTCCAGCAATAACATAACTTGGATTTTGAAAGTTTTTGAGCGTATTTCCAAAATACATTCACAGTGAGGTAATAATCAATGAACTCATAGTTACCAGTCAGGCATCTAAGATCAGAAATCGAGAACTTTTTTTCAAATAACTTCAAAGATAGAGGAGTCCAATACTTGTAAGGGGTGGAGTATACTTAATTAAAATCAGAGTATCAATCAAACTATGCTTATCTACATAGGAATTAAGTCGAAGTATGCGAGTATTATTTTTTTCTTTCGATTGAAAACCTCGAAAAAATCTTCAAAAATAAAAATGTAATACATCTCAAAGAAAATCTCAAAGAAAAGAAAAAAGAAATACAGCAATAAAACCAAGTCCAAGACTCGGAGCTATGACGCTCAGAGCAAGTACAGTAATTGGGCCTTCTAAAATTACGACAATAATAAGTAAAAAAAAGAAAACAAATTGATACTGTGAATAAAATTGTAGAGCAAAATCTAGCATCTAAAAATATGAAGAAATAACAGTACTTATTTTTTTAAGCGCCTCTTGAGTCTTATGTTTATAATGGAGTATATCTATATAGTTTAATCGTTCTACTAAATCTCCAAGTGAATCAGTCTCTACTCAAAAGACAAAATTATTTTTTTCAGAAAGTGACAGGGCAAGATACTGTTGTTCTGTTTGACCTGGAGTTGGGAAAAAAATAGCTTTTTTTTCAAGTTCTACACAATCCATTATAGTTGTATATCCAGCTCTTGAAACGATAGTATTTGCTCGAGCAAAGAAGTCTTTTCTTTGTTCTCAACACACAGAATTGTATACTTTTATATTTCATTCCAACACTTTTACTTCCGAAGATGAAGAATCTCATAAAATAAATACTTTTTTTCCTGGAAGCGATGCAGCTTCTTGTAAGAGTTTTTGTATAAATGATTCTTTATTTTCAAGCAAGTAACCGCTTATTGTAAATAGGAAATCAATGGTTTCTGCTTCAGGCTCTTTCTGAACTTGATACAAAGATGAAAGTATTCAAATATAATGATGATCTAGTTTCGATACCCAATTTGGATGAGAAAGATTTCAAGCTAGTGATTTTTTGAGAGATTTATAATCTGGAATAAAAACACAATCAAAATTTTTGAAATATAAAAAATCACCTAAATCTAATGGCTTTGAAAATATCTGCATTCATTTGGGCATTACAAATGAAAGCTGATGGGTTAATAAAAAACAAGGGATTTTTCTACTATAAGCTCAATATTTCCCATCTGAAAATATAAAACTATATTTTTTCTCTATTTTTTTTACAAAATTTCTTTCTTTTCGAATCAACACATTAATAAATAAAATATCCATCATAATAAAATAATAGTATTTCCCTCCTTCTCAACGTTCAAGTTTTGGATAGTCTTCGTATTCTATATATCACACACTAAAATCAGCTAATTCTTGTTTCAAAAATTGTAATGCATTTCATGAACACATAATATCTACCTCACATCATTCTCAAAGATAATGTTTGATGATAACAAGCGTACGGGTTGCGTGTCAGAGTCATAATGAACTAATTGCAAAGAGGATTTTATTTTTTTTCATTTTATTGTTGTAGTTTTACTATATATAATTCTCAGTCACTATAAAATTCATCTCAAAATACATTTTTAGCTACATAGGAATCTACCAGTTGAATTTGATTCATTTCTACAACAACACCTGCATCACTGAGTGATTTCAATATATAATCTCGCTCACTATTTATATCCGGATCAATCGTATGAATTATCTTCCATTTAAGACCAATATCATAGACTCATACTCATGCATACACGTTGAGTCCTTTATATTTTTTCAGAGTCTTCCAAATTCTTATATGGTGACGTTGGCGAATATTACTGATATCAGGAAGGAGTTGAAATGCAAATTGCTGCGTGGTATTATTCCAAAACAATGGAGTTATAGGCGCATTTTCATACGGTGTTTTTAAAAAAATATTTCCTAAAGTCTTTTTAAATGAGTCGTAATTATAGAGATCTCACTCACTCCATCATGACTCTAAAAATGCAGCAACAAGTTCTTCATCTGACTGAGATAAAAATATAAAATGAATATTCTCTGCATTTTCTCAGATGAGCGTTTGCGTATATTTCATGTTCTCATTGGTAAAAATATCTCAGAGTGATGAGATATTTTTTGTATCTTCTATAGTACTCAAGTTTGTCCTAACATAGGGATGTTGAACATAGTATATTACAAAAAAGAAAAGTCCTAGAATTATTGCAATAAGTGAATATAGCTTCGCATTATTATACGGGTTTTTATTTTTTATCTTATATTTAGAGTTAAGATATTGAGCTAAACCTATACAAAATAATAACCATAAACTCCCTATAAAGTATCATCCAAGTACGTCACTTAAATAATGAACTCATAAATATAATCTAGAGAGACCAATAAGAGCTATAATGGCTAGTCCATAAAATACATACCATATTTTATATTTCCACACTGAAGTAGAGTTTACTAATAACCAAGTTATAAAACCATAAAACAACACTGACATCATAGCATGACCACTTGGAAAACTATAACTATGTTCTATATATACTGGATACGGTGGTCTTTCTACTGCAAAAAATATTTTCAAAGCATATACAAAACTTGAAGCTCATACTATTGAAAATCCCAAAGAAATGATTTCATTTTTTTTATGATACAAAAAAAGTATGGCAGTGACGATACAGTAAAATCACAGTATAGTAACTGATTTTGAGAGTGAAGTGATCCACAGAAAAATATCCACTCAAAGTCAGTTACGGATGGCAAGAAAGAATATTGTGAGGTTTTCGTCAAGAGCAGAGCTCATTGGAGTAGCTAAAAAATCATCTACATATCATCAAAATGCAAGTAAGATATAGATTCACAAAGCTAATAATATAGTAAGTGGGATTCAACTAAATTCATCTGATTTAAATCTATTTATAAGAAATGTTTCTACTTTTGGATATTCTTTTCTTAATTTTTTAATAGTTTGAAGAGAAAGTATATAGTGAATAAATACTTTTATAGATCGAAAAAAGAGAGCAAAACTTCTCTTTCCATATTCTAACATTATAAATTGTAGAAGTGCAACTCAGAGAAAAATTATAAACACTATGAGAGAAAAATAACTTACTACATCGACGAATTGTGTAGAAACAGATATGGAATATGAAAAAAGATATGGAATACCAAAAAAAATACTGGTCCACAGTAAGTTCCCAAGTGCAGCATAATAGAGAAAGGTGCTAAATTTCACACCACTCGTACCACATATACTAGGAGCAAATTCTTTCACCCCAGGGATAAACCTCCCTACTACCAAAGAGAGAAAGAGGCTTTTATTGACACTACTACGAACTGACTTAAAAAACTGTGATTTTCATATTTGTTTTTTTCCAGATCACACCATAGATCAAAATCGCTTTCCAATATAGTAATCGAGCATACTCCCACTCATACATCCACTAAATACCATGAAAGCTATCATTTCTGGATGTAATCAATTCTGTACTCCAAAAAAAGAAACCAAAAATACAATTACGGCTCCCGGAAAAATAAATCAAATACCTAAAAGGATTTCAAAAAATGATGCAAAAAATACAACAGCATAAATTACATTTCCATAAGTTTCTAACATTGGAATAATAGTATCAATTTGAGGAAAAATCACAGTAGTATTACTCAAAAAATATTAGAACTACTATAATTTTATTTTAATCAAATACAAGAAAACTAGCATTTTACTATATTCATACGTATCATGAGTATTCTTAATATTATTATTTTCTCATTTTTAAGAATATGAAAAACAAATATGGAAATTTAGCACTTATGATATCAGTTTCTTTTATATCAATGTATTTCGTTATGTTTCTCAATATATTTGAACTCAATCATTATTACAATAGTGTTACAAGAATCTATATGACACTGCTTATGATTGCTCCAATGATGTTAATTATGCTTTTTTTTATGAGAGATATGTATAATAACACAAAAATAAATACTGTTATCATTACAAGCTGCGTTATTTGATTTATAGCTGTACTATTGGCTCTGAGAAGTCAGTATCCTATCTGAGATATTCAATATATGAAGGCTATGATTCCACATCACTCTTCTGCTATACTTACAAGCGAACGAGCAAATATAAAAGATCCAGAAGTTCGCCAACTGGCTGATGATATTATCGAAGCTCAAGTAAAAGAAATATTAGAAATGAAAGCCCTTATTAAAAAGTTAGAAAATCAGTAACAAAAAAAAGATGAATACACTCATCTTTTTTTATTTTTGGAAGTATGTCTCACTACACATTATCTATAGCGAGTTTCAATTTTGTTTCAGCTGTTTCGGCCATTGTTTGCAAACTATTATTTTCAACTACAGAGAGAGCAACACTTGGGACTATAGCAGAGATGAAAACTTTTGCGTCACTTTCATAGACTATAACATTACATGGAAGCAAAAGTCCTATTTCAATCTCAGAGCTGAGAGCCTCAAAAGCTAACTTTGGATTACAAGCTCATAAGATGACATATTTATTCATATCCTCTCACAATTTTTCCTTCATTTTCTCTTGAATATCTATATGAGATAGTACTCAAAATCCTTGTTCTTGTAAGGTATGAGTAACTGAATCTATAGCTTCTTCAAAACTCAAATCTACTTGTTTTGTATATCCGTATGTATTCATAGTGTTTTAGTTAGAAATTATTACATATTCATCATAAGACTTGGAAAGAGTATCATTAATAGTATCATTCAAAGCATAACAGTGTTTTCAAGAATTGTTACCTTCGTCATCGGAAGTTTCCAGTATGTTCCCATACAGGCACAGCTAATATTTTTTCATGAAGATACAATTCAGTACGCACTTGCAATTCATAAACCAGAAATAATAATCCCCATTATATTTGCGGTCATAGTATACATCATTTGTGTATCAAAGATATATATAAATCAAAGTATAATTTCAATAAATGGATGTGCGTACCCATAAATAGAATATTTTTTTGATACAAGATCATATTCACTAAAGTTTTTCACAAAATCTTCAAGATTATAGAGCTTCATTATTCCAAAAGTTCAAAACCAAATTCACATCAGATACATCATAAATGTATTTGAAGGATACAAGTATGTAAGTAATACACTGAGTCCTAAAATTAAAATGAGTACTCAATAAAGTGGCACAAGTTGTGATTTAATAAAATAAGCACTAAAAATCTTCTTCTCCATATCTAGTTTAAAAAAATAAATTATTCAACAGTGATCACTCAAGTCATATCTTCGTGTCCATCTCCACAATAATACGCACATCTATATATATATTTTCAAGGTGTATCGATTTGAAACTCTATACTTTCTTTTCAAACAAGACGTAAATCAGGAATTGCAATTCAATGAAGTGTATCAATATTGTTTACATTTAAAGTTACTTCATCATTGCTTGTTACATATAATTCTTTTAGATTATACTCCCATTTTGTAGCATCTAATGTTATATTTTTTTTAGTATTTTTTTCTATTAATTTAGTATCTGAAAATCATAGAGAATCCGTATTTTCTTCAGGAATCTGTTTTGATATTTCTGAAGTTCAGTTTTTTTGTTTTTCAAAACTACAACTCACTAAGAGAATGGGTAATAACAAAGTACAACATATTATATATTTTTTCATTTTTATAGTAAGATAATATAATTATTCACTCACAGTAAAGTTCATCATCATACGAGATGAAAGATGTTCTGCAATATGACAGTGTGCCATCCATTGTCCTGGATTACTCATATCAATAAGAATATCAACATACTCACCTTTTTTAACAAGAACCGTATCTTTCCATACGAGATTATTAGATTTTGTTCAATTTTCATCTAAAACTAAAAATCTCTGACCATGAAAATGGATAGGATGCTGCATCGGATGATCACCGTCTGCTTTGTTTTGGATTCGAACTTTTACAATATCTCACACCTTAAAATTCCAGCTTATATCCATATTACTTTTTCCAGTAGATGGTTCAATAATTTTCCAATCAAGCATAGCTGAGGTATGTATTTTATTCATTTGAACCATAGTATCTTCCCATTCGATTCCATCATGTTCATCTTCTTCTCCCATCATATTCATATTCATTCCTCACATATCTATATCAAGATCTATTTTTTTATCTATGGGAGCATTAAAATATTGTCTGTAGGTATCAATATCTAAAATAACGTCATTATTTGTTCGAAGATTATTAAATGCAGTAATAATCTTTGTATTATCTGCTCAGGAATTTTTGTCACTCACTATAACACTTCAGAGTTTTGAAGCACTTTCTGGTTTTGAGTTTTGTATATCAAAAGTTCAATTATTTGGGAAATATACTTCTACAATATATCTCTCAGCTGGAGCAATAATGATGGAATCTATGAAAGTTTCTTTTTCATATTTTCCAATATCTCAACCTACGAGTTTCATCTTCGCTCCAGGTATTGCAAAATTAAATACTCTTGTATTAGCTACGTTTGTAAGGTAGAGTCTTTGAACATCTCACACATTTGCTTGAAGCTTAAAATCTGTCTCACCATTCACAAGCATAGTATTTCAAAACCTTCCCATAATTGCGTAATTTGCAAAATCTGCAGAAAGATTCGCAATTTTATTATTCTCTATAAGAATATCATCCAAGACGATTGTAGATTCTGTAGTAACTGGATTATAAAAATCAGCTGAACTTGGTTCAGCAATAAAATTTCCGTATAATCCAAGCTCTTGTTGCATGTCTTCACGAACATGAGGATGGTACCAAAATACTCATGTATCTGGAAATTCGAGTTCATAGGTAAAGCTATCTCAGGTACTCATAACATCTTGCGTTCCTCCCATATCTTTTGGAACACCATCCATCGTATAATCTCCTCTGAGTCAATGTGGGTGAAGCGTTGTTTCAAGTCACTCAACATTATTTGTAAATTCTAAATTTACCTTTGATCCTGTAGGAGCTTTCAGTATAGGACCTGGAACAGATCAATTATATGCAAGCATCGTGACAGTATCATTTCCAATTTCTTTTTTTACGAGACTTACTTCCATTTTATAGCTATCTCCATCCTTGAGTTCAACAGTTTCAACCTTTCGAGCATCTGGAAGCGTCGCTGGATCTATATCCATAAATGAAGTATCTGTTTTCATTGGATTCCCTGATGCATTTTTATTTCTGAGTTCATTATATGGCTCACACCCTGCCATTTCAGCCATCGTAACACAGTGGTCTGCCATTGCTTGATTATATCCTTCAAAGGTTTCCGCTCACATACTCATCCCATTTCACATATTCATATTATCCATATCCATACTCATCCATTTGTTTGACATCAAGATACATGTAGCTCATACTCCTATAATAAGAATCAAGACTCAGATAATAGAATATAATATATAATTTTTATTCATTTTTTTATAATTTAGGTTTTTAAATAAGTATGAGGAGAACCATAAGTCCACTCATAGCAATCATAAGAGCATCTTCGATAATAGTTATCGTACTCATTGGCAAATTAAAGACTGCTCAGAGGCATGCACATTTAATTTTCTTTTTTTGGACAACACTTTGTATGACTCAAATAATACTGACACTCATAACAACAAATGTTAAAATATTAGTTAAAAGTGGTATAAATCATACAAAAAAAAGTATTCAGAGTCATAATTCTATAAAAGCATAGATATATCCCCAATTTTTCCATTTCATTGCTACAACATCATACATCGCATAACTCATTGAGAATTCTGAGAGATTAATGAGCTTAAAATAAGAGAACGCAAGAAAAAATCATGCCATAAAATACTGCATTAATGACATAATACTAAAATTTCCACTGAGAAATACAGCTAAAAGACTCAGTACACTGATATAAGCAAATAACAAAAATAATGGAGCATAGGTGCTCAGAGTAACTACATCATCAGCACTTGAATCAGCGAGAATTTGTTGAGTATCAGAAACTGTATATTTTGTTCCTTCTAGCATTTTCTCAATTTGCTTATTTGTGAGAAATTCAGTATATTCATAGTCTACTTTTCAAGACTCTATATCGATATTTATTTCAGAAATGTTCAGCTGCTTCTTAAAAATATCTTTTATTTTTTGAGCACAACTTCCACAAGTTATACCGTTTATAACTATTGATTGTTTCATTGTAATAGAATTAAATAATAGTATCTACAAAATATGCATCTAAAAAACACATATTAATATACATATTATTTTTAATTCAGTGACTTAACGACTCAGGTCAGCAAGTAATATTGATAATTTTTTATAGCTCTCAATAAATTTGGTGGAGCAAATATACATACAAGGAAACTCATACAAAGAGATTTTGATTAAAGATTGAATGAAAAACTTTAAATGAGATTATAAATATCTGAAATACAAATCACGAATAAATACTCCCATGCTCTATTGCATCGCTTGAAATAAGACAGTGTGAGATACAATTATTACTCTTTTGAGAATCTCAGTGATTCATATGAGCGTTTTGAAACATCAAAAAAATTGGCACAAGTAAAAATGCCATAAATAATGAAAGGGTGATCAATGATGTCATTATTTTTTTCATGTTTGAATTGTACACTATCTCCTTTTTTATTCAACTTAAAATATTAATCCTCACTAGTCTCTTACTTTGTGTTACTATAGTGGTGTTATATTTTATATTTAATGTTGTATTATGAAAACAAAACTCTTCTTTTTATTTTCTATAATTTTTCTTGTATCATGCACTACAAATTCGTCACAAAATAAAAACATGATTTTTGAAATACCTCAATTTATTAAAGAAGTAAATAATACTTGAAGCATACATGTAGATGGAAAAGAGGTACAACTCAGTTGAAATAAATTACAAGTATGAGATACACTCAAAGATATTTTACTAGATAAAAAAGCAGATTTTTTTAACGAGGTAGCTACTGGTTCAATTAATGATTATGCATGATATAGACTTATAGAAACGGTCCCTTCTCTCGATACGCCCGTATGTACATTACAAACTCAACAACTCGAATTTGCAGCGCAACGATTTAAAGATGTATCATTTATTGTAGTATCAAACGATACTCCTTTTGCCCTCCAAAGATTTTGTGCTGCCAACAAAATTAAAAATTTAAATATTTTAAGCGATGCTCGAACTCGTGAGTTTGGAAAGCAAAATAGTCTCTACCTCCCTGATTATGGACTTCTTACTCGTTCAGTAATGATTATTGATAAAAATAATGTCATTCAATATATTGAATATGCAAATGAAGTAACTTCAGAACTTGATATCCTCAATGCCTTAGCATTTTTGAAAAATATAAATTCAAAGTAAGCAATTCAAACAGACTTAGATAAAAATATTTTGTCAGAGTAATTATTTATTGACAAAAACATTTATATCTCGTAATATAAAAAAGCTCATAAAGAGCAGCACTTAATATGGAGGATACAAAATGTGTGCTTTTAGCGAAATGGTGAATGGGATGATGCAAAAAAAACATTGGAGATCCTACCCTGACGGGTCGATTTTCGACGTTTTTGGGAAAGAAATTCTCCCAAGAGCAGAACTCAGCTTTCCACATCACCGTTTTGTATCGACTTCACCGCAAGCAATCAGCAGGCTTGCTGATTCTAAGGGTGAAGTCATCCAATAATAAGACTCGCTAGGACTCTCTTGAGTTCCTGCAAGCGAGCAATTATAATGAGGGGGCGCGACGAGCAGTCGCCCCTCTTTTTTTTTAAAATAATTGTTTTATAAGCTCATTTTTATTATAAGTATGATTACAAAAAAATTTTAAATAGAACACAGTAGTGAAGAAGTTGAGAACTAAAGTTTAAACGAGGAATAATTATTCATTTAGTTATAAATTGTAAATGTAGTTCATTTTCATTGAGTACTTTCAACTCTAATATTATACTTATATTTAAGAAGTGTTTCTTTGACAATAGAAAGTCAGAGTCCGCTTCATTTACTTTCAAAACTTCGAGCTCCATCGATCTTATAAAACCTACGAAATATATTACTAATCTCTTTTTTTGATATTCCTATTCCATAATCTGTTATTGATATGCATTCATGTGCATCATTTGCGATTTCAACAATTCCTCCATCTTTTGAAAATTTAATAGCATTTTGAATAAGATTATAAAATACTCGCATAAAATCTTGTCTATTTCATATCATGAAATAATCAGTCTCAATATCATTTTGAAAAGAAATTTTTTTATTTTCTATTTCAAGTCAAAGGATTGCTTCAATTTCTCAAATAAGTTCAAAAATATTAATTTCATGAGAATCTGGTGTAGTATTTCATGTATTTTTTATTATTTCAATGAGTCATTCTGAAATATCAATAAGACGCTTCGTTTCGACTGAAATATCATAAAAACCTTCTCTACTATCAATTAAGGTAAGCTTAGAATCTCTCAAAAGTGATTCACAACTTACTAAAATTGCTCACAAAGGATTTCTGAGTTCATGGGAAACATCTGCTATAAATTGATCTTGTTCTTCCATTTTTAATTTTATTGGAACAAGAGTTTTTCAGGCTAAAAAATAACTCAAAAAACTTGATAAAAAGAATATAAAAAGATTCAGATACAATAAAAAAAATCCAGTATCTGATGAAAAATTCTCAAAAAACTCATTTAATTCATTCGTCGATTCTATATCATCATGGTCAGTGTTTTGTGTCTCTATATTATTTTTTTCACGAAAATCATTTAACCTTCATGAAATATCATCCATAATAATTATAGAAAATATAAGTAAAATACACAGTATAATACCCTGATATAAAAATGTTAATTTTATTCTTGCCCTAAAAAAATCATTAGATTTCCATTTTATAGCCCACTCATCGTACCGTTTGTATCATTTCTTTTCCATTTTCTCAATATAATTTTTTACGTAAATTTTTAATATGAACTTCAATAGTATTACTCCAGTTATCTTTTGCAAAATCAAAGACATTTTCAAATATTTCTTGCTGAGAAACAACAGTATTTTTATGTATAATTAAATATTCAAGTATCCCAAATTCTTTTGGAGTCAGAGATATTTTCTTTCAATCTCTTTTTATTTCTCTTGCTGCACTATTTATTTCTACTCAAAATCATAAATCTAAGCATGTATCAAGGATTTGCTTGGGACGTTTCAAAATAGATTGAATTCTGACGAGAAGTTCTTCATAATCAAATGGTTTAACTAAATAGTCATCTGCTCATGTGTGAAATCCGAGAACTTTATCTTTTATATCTCACTTCGCAGTGAGCATAATCACTGGAGTCGCAATTCATTTTTCTCTGATAGTTTTACATATATCTATTCCATTTTTTCATGGAAGCATAATATCCAGTAGAACTATATCTATAGATTTATTATGTATCATCCAAAAATGTTCTCATTCTTCCCCATTTTTTATATGTTCTACCGTCATTCCTTCTTGTTTTAGAATTCGTACAATAGACTTTCCAAGCAAGGGATTATCTTCAATGAGGAGTATTTTCATAATGTTCATTTACAAAGTATCTAAATATAAGTATATATATTTTTTCTGAAGAAACACTGAAGAAAAAAAGAGTTATGAAATATCATAACTCTTTTAAAAAAATATATTACTATTTTTGATGAGGTATAGCAGCATTATCAGATGCAGAGTCATCAACTTCACCATCATCTAATCCATCTTCTATTCCTGTGTCTTTTCAAGCATTATCAGATGCAGAGTCATTAACTTCACCATCGTCTAATCCATCTTCTGTTCCTGTATCTTTTCAAGCATTATCAGACGCAGAGTCATCAACTTCACCATCGTTTAATCCATCTTCTATTCCTCCATCATATCACTCTTGCTTCTCATTATCCTGTTCTTCTTGAAGAAATACTCCATTAGAATCAAATTCTAGTTCTATTCATGTTGAAAGTTCTACTCATATTGTATTATCTTCACTTTCAGCTTTTGTTATGCTCGCTCCAGAATAATGAGTTGTGACATAGTCTGTAAGATTTACTGGGAGACTTCATACATCTAAAACAACGTCTTTTTCTCACTTCATACTTTTTACATTCTCTAAAACTCAAGTATTTGTAGCCGCAAATGCACCCACAGCAGTTGCAAGAATAATTCAAGCTGCTACTCAAGCAGATGTATAAAGTGTCTTTTTTTTATTTTCCATATATATAATTTAATAAGTAAAATGTATATCACTATTTCTAGGATACACGAAAGAGTATATCAAAGTGAGATGAAGAAAGTATGAACTTTTTGAATCTTTTTTAATATTTTTGAAATAAATTTATAAGTTCCTGAAGTGAAGCTTTTTCTGAATCCATGTTTGGATTTACAGCTCTGAGCTCTCTGAGTACTGAATCAATTTGGTCATCAAGTAATGTCCAGTCAGATTTACTCTTGGATTTTAATATTCAAGCAACTTGATCCCATACATATTCTAAATCTCCTATTCTCTGTGTTGCTGAATCCTGATTTCCATTATTGAGGAAACTCAGAGTATCTGTTGCTATAGTTTCAAATCAAGCTACATCTGATTGAGTAAATGTTTGAGTTTGTAATCAAGAAGAGTTTACAGTTGTTGAGGAAATAACTCATTGACGCATAGTATATCAAAGAGAAGAAACTACTATGAGAATTGCAAGTACAATAGCAGTCTGAAATAATCATCACTTATTTTCATTTTCAAGTTCTTGATTTTTTTGTGCCCGCACTACTTCAGTCTCTGTGACGACATCTTTTTTCGTAAATGTCAGGTACGTTACAGCTCAAATAATACCAGCAATAAATATAATACTTGTAAGCGTAGTCCCTAAACCTAGTCAACCATGAGCTTGAGACTGAGATAATAAATCTCAAATAGAAGCTCCTAATGGTCGAGTGAGAATATATATCATCCAAAATGCTAATATACTATTGATTCCTGATTTCCACGCGAAAGCAAAAATAACTATGAGTCACGCAATTATAAGCCCTGTAAGACCATAACCTAAAGCGAGTCCTTCAGCCATAAGATCTCAAGAAGCCGTTCAAAGTGCGAAGGTAAACAAAATTGCGAGCCAATAAAATATTTCTCTTTTTCTCGTGAAGATAGAATGAATTGAGAGTGTTTTTTCTGAAGCGTACCATATTCAAAAAGTCACCGCAAGGAGAATACTAAACACAATAGTAGAAAGTTCCAACGGAACTCAAAGTGAGTCAGTCAATATATCAGTAACCAGAGTACCAAAGACAGATATAAACATAACGGCAGTCCAATAGACAACTGGTGTATATTTCCTTGTTTTAAACTGAGTAAACAATGCAATGACGAGAAGAACTCACATTATGACAGAAGTTACTATGAGTCAAAAATTCAAATTTACATTGAGAAAATCTGCTGCAGTTTCTCAAACAGTGGTACAAAGTACTTTAATAATCCAAAAAAAAGCAGTGACTTCAGGTACTTTACTGAAAAATGACCTTCGAGATGACTCATCTATATACATGGAAAATATATTAAAAATAAAATGTGAACATATATTAGTAATGTATTCTGAAGGATTGCTGAATATTTTGCATGTATTTTTAAATATAGACACACAAAAAATCTCGATTTCTCGAGATTTTTTTGTTTTCTAAGTATTAAATTCCTCGACCTCTTGGCATATCTCCATCATGTAGAACAGCCTCCGAATGAAGTAATGCTGCTTGTTTTGCTGAATCCAAAACTTTGAGAGCGCTTCGCTGTAACATTCTTTTTTCAAAATCTTCCAGGAGAGTTTTTCTCAGTCATATTTCTCTCCACTGTGAATCTAGACCACATTTTTTCGTGATAGCTCGAGCGAGTTCTAGAGCATCTAAAATGGCCTGATTTGCTCCTTGTCATTTAAAGGGACTCATGGGATGCATAGCGTCTCATATCAGTGTACTATTTCAGAAATTCTTTAAAAATTCTGGATCAAGTACTTCTCTATCATACACTGGATATCCAGTAATTTGAGAAATATCTGTTTCGCTCAGTATTTCAGGAATAGGACTATGCCATTTTCAAAGTCTTTTCAATCATTCTTGCTTCAGTGCTTGGGCTCATTTTTTACTGAGTTCCTTCGCATCTTTTTCAGACATCGGAAAACTCAGCTGCCACATAATACTCTTTGTGTCATAGGGCATCATATATATTCGCTCGTGACCATTCACCGTCTGAATAACAGTTGCTGAGTCTAGAAGTATATTCTCTTCATCACTCAATACAGTCAATGGACAAATACCGAGTATCACAATACAACCCAAATACCTCAATGGTACATCATCATCTCGCATAAGATGAGCTCTAACACTACTTCGTATTCCATCTGCTCCAACTACTATATCTGCTTGAGTTATTTGTTTGGTAGCATCTACTTGAAATTCTAATTCAATCTGAGATGAAGCATTATGAGAAATTTTTTTCAGACAATGCCCCCACTTAATACCTGTATCATCAGGTAATTGCGCTAACAATTCTGCACGGAGAGCTTGTCTTGAGATATGTACATTTCTTCGCTTTGTTGGTTTTTCTATTTCAACCACTCCTAATCTTCTTCTTCCCCATTCTCCAATGATTTTACCTTCTATATCATGGACTACATGCCTCGTAGAAGTCAGACCATTTTCAAGATGAGAAATACCGAGTCATTCAATCGCTTTACTTGCTTGTTGAAGCGTGAGTCCATATCATTGAGAGCGTGCATCAAAACTTGTATCACGCTCATAGAGTGTATACGGAATTCATCGATGAAGACAGGCAACCGCAAGAGCGACTCAAGCTATTCCCCCACCGATAATTGCAACAGTTGGATAGTCCTTTAAATTTACTTCAGGAAATGTATCTGATTTTTCTAAACCAGTTCCAGCACAGAATGAACAGTTATCAATATGAGATACGAGTTGTTTTGGTTTATCAACTCCATCAATTCCATCCCCAAATTGTTGTAACAATTTTGCGTGACGACGACGGGCTCGTTTTCAAATTGAGAGTGCTACTTTTCATTGTCATTGGCACTGCGTACAGGCTTGAAATTTCGTTTTATTCATTAAATTTTTGAATTTCTTTTATTTTTTCAAAGTTTATTCATAAATATTTTTTATTCAATTAAGTTACTACTTTAGACCTATTCTCTAGGTATCACCTTCTCTTTATATCAAAAAAATTACCTCCCTATACACTGTAATCAATTGTGCTTGGGTGAAGTAATAATCTATATACCTCAAAATAATAATTAGACTTTCCCAAAAAATAATATACTATCCATTTATACATAAATTGTCTTATGAAAAATAGTATAAATTACATCACTTGGTGGACAGCAGAAATTCTCAAAGAAAGTTCTGTTTTTATGGTATAGTTTTTACCACAACTCTTAGGTCTTTCTTTTAATAGAAAGACCTTTTTTTATTCTAAAATTAACTCTATGCAAACATTAATATTAATACTTAAAACTTGGTGGAATGGACCTCCGTGGTGTAATTATCTCGAATAATTGCTGTTTTTTCAGCATAGATTTTCAAGCTATTACACCTGTATGTAATAGCTTTTTATTTTTAATACAAAATATATGAACCAAAATACATTAGAAAAAACCTTCCGAAATGGAAGTGATGGCAAAAGAAGATTTAGTCCTGTAAATAATACAGGTGAAAGATTTTCTACTCTCTGCAAGAACCTAATACAAGATAATGGAGACTTTAGCTCTACTCACCTCCATATATGATTTGGCTTAGCAAAAAACTGAGAAGTACCTGTAAGATTACCTGCTCTACTTATTCCAGCCTTAGAAATAATGAAGAGGCTTTTAGAACAAGACATAACACCTCCTCATCTTGTAATATACCAAGCTACTTCAATAATTTCGAGAGTAAATATGATACCAAAGCATGATGCTTTACGAGTAGCAATTATTATGGAAACGAAGCTATATTGCTTTATAAAAGAAAATTTTCCAGAGCTTCTTCCCTACGTCAATATTTATTTTTGAGAAAAAGAAAATGATGAAGATTCACTTGAAGCAATTAAAAGTTATAGCTTAAAAGTTTCTGAAACACTATCAAAAAATGGAAACAACTCTCATTTTCAAGAATGCGAAAAGAGACATAGTAACTGAAAAGATGAATATGTCCTTTACGTAACTGCAAATACTTTCTATAACTGAGGTTTTAATGAATATCCATTTCAAGATACGGATGACGCACAAAATATTATTCCTATATGAGGACGTAGTGAGACAAAATTCTTTGAAACACTTTTACAAACTCAAACTTCTTTTCGAGATATTTTTCCTCTTATTACTCAAGTAGGTGCTTTCCCTACCTATTACCATAATCCCAGATGAGATATAGGAACTATTCAAGAGTTATCTCAGTACCATTCCTGAAATATACAACTTCATCCCGATATAAGAAAAGACTTACAAATTTTATCCCCTTACTCTTTATAATTATGAAAAAAATATGAATTTTGTGAGGTATGTGACCTCAAGCAAGTCTACACTTCTACCAACTACTTATACAAAAAGTAGAGACAAATATACGTAATCCAAGAAACCAAGATTTTCCTAATTTACTCCTTTCAAACATTCCTGTTCCTGACTTAATAAAAGGAAAAGATGATATAAATACTATTGAAACTACTATTCGTATGGTAAATAAAGAAGCAAAAACTCAAGAAAAAGCTTGAGCGAGTTTTCTTGTAATGCCTTGTAACACCATGCATTTATTCAAAAAAGATATTATAAAGTGAGTAAATATCCCTTTTATTTCTATGATAGATTGTGTGACTGAGAAAATACAGAAACTTGGTTTTAAAAAAGTATGATTGTTATGAAGTAGAACTACCATGCAGTCTCAACTATATACTCATCCTTTAAGCTGTATGTGAATTGAAACCATCATACCTGAAGAATATAAACACAGCAATATATCTCAAATCATACATAACTATATAGCAGGAACAACTCATAAAAATGATATAAAATTACTTGAATGATATTGTGATGACTTACTAGAGAGTTGAAGTGAGCTTATTATATTATGATGTACTGAACTTCCTTTAATATTAAAAGCTAGCTTTTGAAAATATAACTTTCTAGCCTCAAGTGAAATATTAGCTGATAGTACCTTAAACTACTATTATAATGACTTATAATAGTAGTTCTCAGCTCACTAGTGAGTACAATATTTTATACCAAAAAAAATCTCGATTTCTCGAGATTTTTTCTTTGCTTTTTTATTTGGAGCGGGGGACCAGGTTTGAACTGGCACACCCAAGGGTTGAAGCCTTAGTACACTCACTCTTTTATGTTACCCCCGCAAAAATTTGAAGCGTGGAGAGTATATGAATTATAGCCAAAAGTGTCAAATTTATTTTTTGCAATTTTGTGTAAAGAGTTTATATTAGAAGCGATTACTTTGTTATTTTTAAGATATATGGGAATTGATTTTGTGTATTGAATTTTTGAAAGATTTATATTCTCAACGATGTACTATCTCGATAAACTAGGACCAAAAATAATCGCTGCTATAATCGTGTTAACACTTGGTTCAGTGATAGCCTATATTACTTATAGACTGACAATGATTATTTTCAAGAAGTTTCACATTATGGATCTCATCGACAGGATGTGGGAAGGATTTGAAGAACAAACAACACAAATTGTAGATAGTAATCCAGAAGATAACCCTGAAAAAACAACAAAATCAGAGGTCAAAAAAAAGATTCGCTATGATAAAATTACAGCAAAATCTTTTTCCTATTATATCTTTCTTCTCTTCTTTAGATGGGCTGTTGTAATACTGGGAATTACAGAAATAGAAAGATTTATGCAGGACTTACTTGCCTACCTTCCAAGTCTCTTTATTTGAATACTTATTTGATTCTTTGGTATTAGATTTGCGAATTCAGTACACGATATCATCTTCCAAGCTATGGAACTCACGAAACAAAAAACTGGAAGTATTATAGCAATGGGAGCTAAAATAATCATCATGTTTTTTACACTTATGATTATGCTTAACTATATACAAATAGTAGATCAATTTATTATAAATGCTCTTTTCCTTGGATTTATTACAACGATAACAATAGCTTTTGGGCTTGCATTTGGTATAGGTGGGAAAGAAGTCGCAAAAGAAATATTAGAAAGCTTTAAAAAATAAATGAAACAAGACTTCCTCGATTATATTCAAGAAACCTTTGAGTTTAGTCCATCAGAAATGATGGATTTTTCCTGTGCTCTAACTATTCCTCTGAAAAAGACTCTCCGAGTAAATACGAATAAGATTTCTGTAGAAGATTTTAAAAAACTCGCAATCAAAAATAATTGGCAGCTCTCTCCTACTCCTCTTGGAAAAAATATGTTTTATATTGATAGAGAAGATACTTCGATTGCTTTATGAAATACGCTTGAGCATATTGCGTGATATATGTATATACAAGAACTTGCCGCATCTAGTTCGCCATTTTATCTTGCGTGAGATATAACTGACCAAGAAGAATATACCATTCTTGATATGTCAGCCAGTCCTGGTGGTAAAACAACTCAACTTGCTGAGTATTATCCAAATTCTATCATTATAGCGAACGAAATTGATAAATCTCGTATGCGACAACTTCACGAAAATACTGATCGACTCGGAACGAAAAATGTATTTGTCACTAATTATGATGGACGATATTTTTCAAATTATCCAGAAATTTTTGATAAAGTTTTACTCGATGCTCCATGTAGTGGAGAAGGTACTGCCTATAAATCTGACGATGCACTCAAGTATTGGAATATAAAAAATATTAAAAAAATAGCAAAACTTCAATTTCAACTGCTGGAATCAGCAATGATTTCACTAAAAATATGAGGAGAACTTGTCTATTCAACCTGTACCCTCAATAGGCTTGAAAACGAAGAAATTATCAACAAAATGACCGATAAATACTGAGAATATTTCAATGTCGTTTCTCTCTCTGATGATCTTACAAAACCACTTATCAGAGCTTGGCCTCATAAAGAAAAAACATGATGATTTTTCGTAGTAAAACTCAGAAAAAAACAATCATTTCCAGACACTACAAAACCAAGAAAGCTCCAAAAAAATATTCAATGATTTGAAAAGGTTTCAAATACTGACGAAAAAATTATTCAACATTTTTTAAAAGAGACTTTTAATTCAGAACTTACAGGAAAGTTTTATACCTATAGAAATGAAATTTATTATACAGAAAAAAATATAGATTTTTTCTGGGAAAACTTTTTTTTGTTCAAAGTAGGATGTAAGATTTGAAAACTAGAAAACTGAGAATTTGAACCAAACTTCTTTTGTGGGACAGATTTTTGAATATTTAAAAAAAATACCATCTCAATCGATGAAGTATTTTTAGCAAAACTTTTAAAATGAGAAGAAATAAAAAGTGATAGAAGTGAATGATTTTTTCAAGTATATTTTTGAACAATTCCGGCTGGAATTTTCAAAGTGAAAGGATGAGTATGAAAAACACTTTTAGAAAGTAGATTTTTACGAAAGTAGAGAGTAAAAATCAAAAAAATAAGAACTTGAATTTTCTTCAAAAAAAATACAATAACGACAATTTATTTTTCTCCTATATTTTAAGGGAGAAGCCTACGGGTTTTTAGTTTTTTTTATGCAATACAAAGTATTTGGCTGTAAGGTCAATAAATATTATACAGATAAATGGCTCAACTCAGATTATCTCCAAGATAAAACTGGAACTTTTGTGGCGAGCTGCGTGGTAACTGATAGTGCCAAAAGGAAATGGATTCGATTTGTAAAAAAAGAAGTAGAAACTCTTGAGGGACAAGAAAAAGTTTTTATTTCAGGGTGTGGAGCATTTAAAGATGGTAAAGCACAGGCAAACTTTTTTGACCTCTATCCAGATCTTTCTTTTGCTGAAAATCAGATTGAAATTCTCGATGAAGCACCAGAGGAAGAATTATGAAAACCATCACTCAGAGAAGAAGAAAAATTTGAAATGCATAACACGTACATTTCAAAAACTCAAAAACCTACATCTAAAATAGACCTCACAAAACTCAAAAAACTTCAAAATTCGAGTATTTATACACGAAAATATTTACTTATTCAGGGATGATGTGATAGTTTTTGTACTTTTTGTCTCACGGTACAAAAACGTGGTCGACATTATTTTCGTTCAGCTGAAGATATAATTGATGAAATTATAGAATTTGAAAATTCTTGAGGAAAAGAAGTAGTGCTTACAGGGGTAAATCTCTCTGCTTGGGGACTTCAAAACACACATGAAACAAAAAATTTTTCAGAAAACCTAGAAAAAAATGGAGAAAAATGACAAGGGTCACAGTTTTCAATTTTGCTTTCTCAAATACTTGAAAACACAAACATTCCAAGAATAAGAATATCATCTCTGTGACCTGAGTTTATTGATCAAAAAGTTCTAAAATTAATGGCACATACAAGA
>JAGXIV010000022.1 GCA_024635485.1 bacterium
CCTCGAGTGAGAGATTTTAGATGAGTGAGTCCAAAGTCGTTTGATAAAGAAGGGAATTATAATTTTGGTATTCGAGAACATACAATTTTCCCAGAAGTTCCTCAAGATGACGTTGTAAAAAATCACGGTATTCAAATCACTGTGAAAACAACAGCTAAATCGAAAGAAGCAGGTAAAGAGCTTCTCTCACAAATGGGTTTCCCATTTGCGAAGTAATACAATACTTTTTTAAAAACAATACCAGTGGCTAGAAAATCAAAGATTGCAAAATCTCAAAAATTGAAAAAAAAGTTCCTTCAAGCAATTGCTGATGGAAGAAAACCTACGAATGCTACAAAAGTATTTAACTGTTGTAGTGTATGTGGAAGAACAAGAGGATATTTAGGAAATTTTGATATATGTAGAATCTGTTTCCGAGAAAAGGCAAATGCAGGAGAACTTCCAGGAGTTCGAAAATCAAGTTGGTAGAATAGATATAACACACAAACGTTTTAGTTTCATAATTATTGTCACATGATAATGGATCCGATAGGAGATTTACTCACAAGAATACGAAATGCATATCTTGCTCGAAAGGAAGATATGACTGTTCCATACTCAAAAATTAAACAAGATATTCTCAAAATATTAAAGAAAAATAAATATATTGCAGATTATGAAGTTGTTGAACTAGAAGGTTCTAAAAAAGAACTTCTTGTACATTTAAATAATGTTAGAAAGACTCTTGTCGTTCCAACTTTTAGAAGAATTTCAAGACCTGGTCAAAGAATTTATCTTGGTTCAAAAGATATAAAAAAGTCTAGAAATGGGAAAGGTATTTATATTGTTTCCACTCCAAAAGGAGTTGTAACTGGGTATGAAGCTCGAACTCTCAATGTTTGAGGTGAACTTCTTTGCGAAGTTTACTAGTCTCAAAAAATGCAGACAGACTTCGGTCTGATCGTAATTTACTTAAAAATAATTATTATGTCTAGAATAGGAAAGCTTCCAGTTGCTATACCAGAAAAGGTAGAAGTAAAAATGAATGGTAGAACCATTGAAGTAAAAGGTGAAAAAGGTACTCTTACATTTACTCATTCTCCATTAGTTGAGGTTAAAATTGAGGATAACAAGATTATAGTAAGTCCTAAATGAGATGAAGCAAAAGCTCTATGGGGTACTACTCGATCTGTTATTGCTAATATGGTAGAAGGTGTTTCTGCAGGTTATACTAAATCTCTTGAAATTAATTGAGTTGGGTACAAGTTTGAGATTCAAGGTCAAAAACTTATTCTTTCTATTGGTTTTTCTCACAAAGTTGAACTTAATATTGCACCTGAATTAACAGTTACTCCAGATGATAAAGCAAAGAATGTAATCCATGTAAGTGGAATTGATAAACAAAAAGTTGGTCAGTTTGCTTCTAAGATTAAATCTCAGAAAAAACCTGAACCATATAAATGAAAGGGTATTAAGTACAGAGGAGAACAAATCAGAAGAAAGGCTGGTAAAACTGGTTCTAAATAGGCACTCAAATAATTATTTAATAAAGTACTAGGGTATGTTACAAAAACTACAAAATAGACTGAGAAGAAAAGCTCGAGTAAGATCTTTAATTTCAGGTACAACACAACGACCTCGACTCAGTATATTCAGAACTACTGCTCATATATATGCTCAAATTATAGATGATACTACTGGAAAAACTCTTGCAGCTAGTTCAGATTTAAAAATTACAGATAAAGTATCTAAAACAGATCTAGCAAAAAAAGTAGGAGAAGAAATCTGAAAAAAAGCTCAAGAATTGAAAATAAAAACTGTAGTATTTGATAGAGGTGGATTCCACTATCATGGAAGAGTGAAAGCTCTTGCTGATGCTGCACGTGAAGCTGGATTACAATTTTAATTATATTACATTTTTGCATTTATGGCACTTGATGGAAAAAGAAATTCAAAAGGATGAAGAGATAATTTTAAACCAAGAAAAGAGTTTAAAGAAGAACTTCTCGCAATAGACAGAGTTACCCGTGTTACTGCTGGTTGAAGACAATTACGTTTTAGAGCTGTAATGGTTCTAGGAGATGGAAAAGGTAAAGTAGGTCTTTGAACAGGAAAAAGCTGGGAAGTTGTTGATGCTATTGCTAAAGCAATTGCTGATGCTAAGAAAAACATGATTACAGTTAAAATGGATGAAGGTACGGTTCCTTATGAAATCACTTCTAAATTTAAAGCTGCTAAAATAATGCTTCATCCGGCTACGAAAGGTACTGGGATTATCGCTGGTGGTTCAGCACGTAAAGTTCTTGCTGTAGCTGGTTATACTGATATCCTTGCTAAAAGATATGGATCTTCAAATCTTTTAAATAATGCTAAAGCTACCCTTAAGGCACTCACTTCTTTTAAATAATATAACGAGAAAATAGACTATGCTTACTACAAATACACTCTCACCAAATTCTGGTTCGAGAAAATCATCAAAAAGAGTTGGAAGAGGAAATGGATCTGGAAAAGGTACTTTTTCTGGAAGAGGAATGAATGGACAAAACTCTCGTTCTGGTGGAGGAGTTCCAGATTGGTTTGAAGGAGGACAAACTCCTTTGTTCAGAAGAATGCCAAAAATGAGATGATTCTCTAATGCTCGATTTACGAAACATTTTAATGTTGTAAACCTTGGTCAAATTGAAACTATCGCAGCATCTGGTGTTACTGAAATTACCAAAGATACTCTTATTGAACATAACATTGTATCAAAAAAGAATCTTCCAGTAAAACTTCTTGGTGCAGGTGAACTGAAATCAAAAGTTACTCTTACAGTAGATAGTGCTTCTCTTTCAGCTCAGGAGGCTTTCAAAAATTCTGGAGGGACTCTCAATTTGAATTCAAAAGAATCAGAATAAAAAATAGTCCAACATTAGTTTGGACTTTTTTATTCTCTAAGCTATAATCATTTTTATAAAAACTTATTTTTTATAAATTCTTATTTTTAAAATAGTATTCATGGTATTTGATATAATTAAAAGAGTGGTAAATATTAAAGATCTTCGCAAAAAAATTATTGCGACTCTTTTACTCGTTCTTGTATATAAGTTTCTTTCAGTAATTCCAATTCCTGGTGTAAATACAGATGGAATTTCTGCTCTCATCCAATGACAAAAAGGACTTTCTTTCTTTTCTTCTCTCCTTGGATGAGGTTTAGAAAATTTCTCTATTATTCTTATGGGACTTTCTCCTTATATTAACGCTGTCATAATTATTCAGTTACTTGGAGTTATTGTTCCAAAAATTGGTGATTTGCAAAAAGAAGGTGAACAAGGTCAAAAAAAGATTACAAAATATACTCGATTATTAACATTACCAATAGCTTTTCTACAGAGTTATGGAATGATTGTACTTTTGAATTCTCTCGCAAACGGTTCTATAATTGATGTTACAAATCCACAAATTATTCTTTCTGCTATGCTTATTGCTACTGCAGGTACTATATTCCTTATGTGGCTTGGTGAAGTTATGACAGAATATGGTATATCAAATGGTATTTCTATAATCATCATGGCAGGGGTCCTTTCAGCAGTTCCTGGTACTATTCTTTGATATTTTGCTTCTGGACAATATCCACTCTTTATTGGACTATTACTTGCGACTCTCCTTATTATCTATGTAATTATTAAGTTTACAGAAGGTCATAGAAGAATTCCCCTTATATATGCTAAAACTGGTGGTGAAGAAAAATCATACTTCCCTATAAAAGTAAATCAAGCAGGGATGATACCTATTATATTTTCCATTTCAATTGTTACTTTCCCTTCTATTATAGGTCAAGTACTCGCAAATTCTAACGGTTGAGTTGCTTCTCAAATCTGACAAGTACTCGTTGAATACTTTAGTTTTCAGAATCCTTCATGGTATTTCATTGCAATCTATTTTGCTTTGGTGCTCGCTTTTTCATTCTTCTATGTTTCTATTACTTTTAATACTGAGACCGTTGCAGAAAGTATCCAAAAAAGAGGAGGATATATTCCAGGTATTAGACCTGGTCAAGAAACTGCTGATTATCTTCAAAAAGTTTCTAATCATTTAAATTTATTCTGAGGAGGTTTTCTTGCTGCAATTGCAGTACTTCCTTATGTACTTTGAAAAGTTATGGGACAATCAATTGATCTTATTATTTCTGGTGCAGGACTTATAATTATTGTTTCAGTCTTACTTGATATAATTCGAAGAATTGATGGAGAAATGAAAATGTTTGATTACTCAAAATATAAATAAACTCTTAAATATTCAATAGTATAAAACTTCTCTAACGAGAAGTTTTTATTTCAATAATTCTTCTATATGTTTCATATTATTTTGAGAGTATTGTGATTTATTGATTAAAAAAAGGGAGAAATTAATTTCTCCCTTTTTTTAATTATCTTATCCAGCAAAGGTATCACACTCAGCAAGTGTAGATGCATCAAATCAAGTATTAAACCATTGTTTCCTTTGATCTGATGATCAGTGTGTCCAAGATTCTGGATTCACTCTTCCTGTTGCCGCTTCTTGAATTCTATCATCTCCAACAGCTTGAGCAGCATCTATTGCTTCTGATATTTCTCCTGGTTCCAGGATTCCTTCTCATTTAAGGCTTCATGCCCAAAATCAAGCAAAACAATCAGCTTGGAGTTCTGTTTTTACAGAATTTTCATTCGTTCTTTCGAGTCCGTTTTCAAGTCATAGTATATTTTGTACATGATGTCAGACTTCATGAGCCAATACATATGCCTCTGCAACATCACCTCATTTTGCCCCATACCTATTTTCTAATTCTCAAAAAAAAGTTTCATCTAAATAAATAGTTCGGTCTGTTGGACAATAGTGAGGTCCGATAGCTGAACTCGCTCATCCACATCAAGAGCTTGTATAATCTCTAAATAGTACAAGGGTTGGTTTTTGATAGGGAATTGATCATTGATCAAGTAACTCTCACCAAAAAGCATCATTAGAACCCAATACTGTAGCAGTAAATTGTTCATATGAATCATTTCATTCATACTTTGCTGCATCTGGAGATGCTACTTGCTTTTGTCATATTCATGATTCTTGTACACTATTAAATACTTGAAGTGCTGTTTCTGGTCCAGCAAAGTATCATATAGCAAGTAGTGCAACAAAACCTCAGACTCAGAGAGACCCTTTACTCATAGAGATTCATCTTCTATCTTCTACATTTCATCTTTTTCCTATTTTTCACCAATTAGCCATAATATATAAATAAAAATATAATAATCCTATTATAATAAAACAAATAAAACCTCAAAATATTAAATAGTGAAGCAAAAAATCTTGCAATTATATATACACTAAATATACTCAAAATATATCTTTTGATATATACGTAATATTAGCACATAACATAATTTGAGATGATATCATTTGTACATGCAATAACGGTAAACGGACTTGATTCTACTATTGTAGATATTGAAGTAGATATTAATCAAGGACTTCCTGCCTTCACTATAGTAGGACTTCCTGATCAATGAGTTCAAGAAAGTAAAGAACGTCTGAGAAGTGCCTTAAAATCATCCTGAGCACGTATTCCACCAAGTCGTATTACGGTAAATCTTGCTCCTGCAAATATTAAAAAGTCTGGTCCAAGTTTTGACCTTGCAATAGCAATAGGGATACTGCTGGATCAAGGAAATATAGAAAATGACGATATAGTAAAAGACAGTATTTTTCTTGGAGAATTATCTCTAGACGGAAGACTCAGAGCTGTTTCTTGAATTCTTCCAGCAACAATCTGAGCTAAGGAAAAATGATTTAAACGAATATTTGTGCCACTTGGAAATACAAAAGAGGCTTCTATTATTCCAGATATTGAAGTAATTTGAGTTTCAAACTTGAAGGATTTGATTTCAATATTAAATAAAGAAACTCCTTATATTGCTGAAGCTCTTCTTGATTTATCAAGCTTGCAAGAGGAAATAATTCCAGGAACACAGCATGATTTTTCTCAAGTAATCGGTCAAAAATTTGCAAAAAGAGCTTTAGAAATTGCAGCTGCTTGAGGACATAACATTCTTATGGAAGGTCCTCCAGGTTCAGGGAAAACAATGCTTGCTAAAAGTTTTTCTTGAATACTCCCAAAACTGTCTATAAATGAGGCCATTGAAATCTCAAAAATTTATTCTGTTTCCTGACTTTTGACTGAAGAAATTCCTATCATTTCTAAAAGACCTTTTCGATCAATTCATCATACTGCCAGTAGTACCTCTATTATTGGATGAGGGAGAAATGCGAGACCATGAGAGATATCTCTTGCTCATAAGTGAGTCCTCTTTTTAGATGAAATACTAGAATTTCCAAAAACAGTTTTAGAAGTATTGCGTCAACCTTTGGAAGATGGAGAAATCACGGTGACACGAGTTAATGCCAGTTACAAGTATCCTGCCAAATTTTCACTGTTGTGAGCTATGAATCCATGCCCTTGTGGATATCTCACAGATCCAGATAAAGAATGCATCTGCTCTCCCAATCAAATCTCTACTTATAGGTCACGACTTTCTGGTCCTTTAATTGATAGAATAGATATGTTTATTGAGGTTCCAAAAGTTCCAACGAAAGATTTTAAGGCTTCAGCTAAACAGGATGCAGAAAACTCTGAAGTAATTGCTCTCAGGGTACAACAAGCTCGTGATATTCAAGCTCAAAGATTTCAAGATATTTCTATGAGTTCCAATGCTGAAATGAATCCGAAAGAGATTAAGAAATATTGTGTTTTAGATACTGAATCAGAATGAGTACTTGCAAGTGCGGTACAAACTATGAATCTCTCTGCCAGAAGTTACTATAGAATTTTAAAACTTGCTCGAACTATTGCTGATTTAGAAAAATCAACTACCATAGAACTCAGTCATATTTTAGAATCTCTGAGTTACAGAAAAAAAGATGAAAGTTAATCCAAATATTCAATCCCACCTACTTTCTTGATATCAAGAAATTGCGCATTTTGTATCATCAAAGCCTTTTTTTCTTCGTTGACCAAGATATTTATGAGAATATCAGGAGCTTTCAAATATGAATCTAAAAGAACTCAGTGAAAATTTTTCTCTCCTTGAGCAAGATATTATTGTACTAGACCAAGTACATGCTTCTGATGTCTGAGTAATTTGTGAGAGAGAGCATACACAGACCAATACTACAGATGCTGTGATAACTCACTTATCTTGAAAACTACTTTTGGTACTTGCTTCAGATTGTGTCCCCATTCTTTTATTTGATAGAGACACAAAAGTTATTGGAGTTATTCATGCAGGATGGAGAGGCTTAGCTGCTTGAGTGATTTGAAATACTATAGCTGCAATGAAAAATACATACAGATCAAAGCCAGAAAATATTATATGCTTCGTATGACCCTGTATTTCTCAAAATAATTATGAAGTTTGAGGAGACGTTGCAGAGCAATTTCAGTGTGATTTTTGAGAGTTTTTAACTCAAAATATGGAGAGTGTAAATACTTATTTTCTCGATGTAAGAAATATTGCAGCTAAACAATTACATTCAGCATGAATTCTAGAACATAATATAGAAATTTCAAAATATTGTACCTATCAAGACTCAGAAAAATTCAATAGTTATAGGAGATCTACTCAAACGTGAGAAGTTTATGAAGGAAATAATGTTCTTGGAATACTCTTAAAATAGTTGACTTCTTTCACGAATAAATTACTATAAAAATATGAACACCTACAAAAATACATCAATGCATCACCATATGTGAAAATCGAAAACGATTTTTGCATGTATTTTTGAAATCTAAATATTTTCAAGACTATATAAAAAAGCTGTTTTCGAGAGAAAGCAGCTTTTTATTATTAATATAGGTCATAATGAACACAATTGAAGTTACTGAGGGTGCATTAAAAAAAATATTAGATACAGAAGTTCCATATTTTATGAGCTATTTGTGAGAAGTAGTGAGTGAAATTCTCGATGGAAACAGATGAGTTGAAAGTCTCATTGAAATTTCAGAGAGAGTATATCCATATGTGAAACAAGATTCAGACTTAAAAGACCAATCATATGCAGAGTGAGATTTTGGAAGACTCTGAATTTTAGCATGAGGACCTGAGGAGTCTCAGTTTTTCTTTACACAGAGAGATAAATGCATACAAATATTAGAATCTTTTTTATAAACAATAATAGCTATGAAAAAATATAAAATTTTCTACATTGATGACAAATCCTTTGCTCTTCCACAACTTATTCATGCAATCCCAAAATATGTGGAGTATGACTTTGAATATGTGCAACGTATAGATGACATAGTACCTGAAGAGTATGACATTGTGTTACTTGATTATTACCTCGATAAAGATAATAAAACTGCTCTTGATATTGTGAAAAGATTCCAAGGAAGTATCATTATATCTTTTTCTACCTGTCCTGAAAAAAATGTATTTATGCTCGAGCATGGGGCAATATATGGAGTAAATAAACTCAAAAAAACAAATCATAACGAAGAACTCTGCCAGCTCATGAAAAATATTTTTCCTGAAGAGCTTTTTTAGATATACTCCTTTTAATCATTATTTTAAACACCTATTATGCAACAACTTCCAAATACTCCTCCAAAGTGAACTTCTGACTGGTTTCCTGAAGAATTTAAAATTCGTAAACATATTTTTGATACCTGGAGATCTGTATGTCTTAGTTTCTGATTCGAAGAATATCTCGGTCCACTAGTTGAATCTACTGATATTTGGAAAGCAAAGTCTGGAGAAGATGTCGGGGGAAGTGAACTCACTCAAATAACAGATCGCGATGGGAAATTATCAGGCCTTGCAATCCGTCCAGAAATGACTCCGACCGTAACACGTATGGTGAGTCGAAAATGGAAAGAAATTGAAAAGCCTGTGAAGTGGTTTTCTATTGCAAATTATTATAGAAATGAAAAACCTCAAAAAGGAAGAAATAGAGAGTTTTGGCAACTCAACGCAGATATTTTTGGAGAAGAGAGTCTGAGAGCCGATATAGAAGCACTGACGCTTTCTTTGGAACTGCTTCGCGCCTTTAATCCTCCAGTAGGGAGTTATAAACTCAAAATTAATCACAGACAACTTATTTCAGGATTTTTAGGAGAAGTACTATGAATCGAAGATGTTTCTGAGCAAACTTCTATTACTCGTTTGCTTGATAAGTATGAAAAACTTAGCAAGCATGACTTTGAAAAACTCCTAATCGAAATAAATTCAGGCATAGACATGAATCTCGTCGTTGATTTTATGGAAGCAAAAAGTATCAAAGATTTACAAGAGGCATTTATTTGACTTGCTGGAAGTGAGAGTTTCGTTGCCTTTCGAGAAATTATCGAGACGCTCTGAAATCTTGGATATTCTGAGGAAATAGAGTTTTCAGGTTCACTGATTCGTGGATTTGATTACTACGATGGAATGATTTTTGAAATGTTTGATACCAATTCAGAAAACCCACGGGCTCTTTTTGGAGGAGGACGATATAATGGCCTTGCTGATATATTTTGAGTGAAGTGAGGAATTTCTGCAGTGTGATTCGCTCCTGGAGACGAGACGATGAAATTATTTTTAGAAGGTCACAATCTCATTAATGATATTCAAAATGCATATCCAGAAAAGTATTATTTTCCACTGCTCGAAGAAGCACTCTTTGAAGACTCCCAAATCCTTGCAAATCTCCTCAGAAAACAAGGAAAAAATGTCTTAATGTGACTATGAACCAAAAAACTGGGCAAGGCAATTCAAGCTGCGACCAAATCTCATTATTCACATATTGTTATTTATGGAACAGAAGAAAAGGAAGCATCTATTATGAAAATAAAAAACCTTATAACGTGAGAAGAACTCACTCATAACTTGTAATTTATGAAAATAGCAGTTATTTCAGATATTCATGAAAATGTGCACAATCTTATTCAGGCCATTAAAATTATTGAGGAAGAAAAATGTGAAGTACTATTTTGTTTATGAGATGTTGGTCGAAGTAAGCTCTTTGAAATAATGTTTACGCTTCAAATTCCTGTATACTTCACTTTCGGAAATCATGATGGAAATGTGATTAAAGACACAAAACTACTCTTAAGACATAAGGCTTGATGACATGTACGAAGTAATGGCTTCTATCAAAAAGTAGAGCTTGATGGAAAAAAAATGTTCTTAACACATTATGATGAACTGGCTGAAATAGTTGCGAAGTCTTGAGAATTCGATGCTTGTTTTGGATGACACCTTCATATAGCTTTTGAAAAGAGTTTCTGAAACTGTTTGTGTGTGAATCCTGGAGAAATTACAGGAACAAGAACCAGTAAACCATGATTTTATATCTATGAAACAAAGACTCATAACGGAAAATTTGTAGAAATAGAGCATCATCATGAAATGCATACTCCTGAAACGCTGGAATTTTATAAAAAGATGAAATAATTATAATCTATACACTCTATGAATACTCCAAGATTTTTGACCTCAGATATGATTTCTCACATCCGAGAAAACTACCAAACTCCAGTATATGTATATTCTGAGAAAGAACTTCAAGAGAGAGCACAAGACTTACTGAGCTTTCCAAGTTCTTTTGGTCATACCGTGAGATACGCGATGAAAGCTAATCCTCAAAAAAATATTTTGAAAATTTTTGATCAAGCTTGACTGAGTTTTGATGCAAGTAGTGACTTTGAGGCTCTGCGAATTCTTGCTGCTGGAATCAGTCCAGATAAAGTACAAATTTCAAGCCAAGAATTAGGAAATCTTGCAAAAGAACTCGTAGAATCTGGAGTATTTTTTGTGGCAACAAGTCTTCATCAACTCGAATTTTTCGGAAAAAATTTCCCATGAAAATCTTGTGGTATCAGAGTAAATCCAGGGGTAAGTTCTGGATGATTTGCAAAAATATCAACCTGAGGAGCAAATTCATCTTTTGGTATTTGGCATGAAAAATTAGATGAGATACAGGATATAGCTCAGAAATATGATATCACTCTTATAAAACTTCATTTCCATATCGGAAGTGAGAATACTCCAGAGAGTTGGGTTGCTTCTGCTGAACATTGATTTGAGATACTCAGACAGATTGAAACTATAACTATTTTTGATATGGGAGGAGGACATAAAATGGCAATTATGCCTGATGAAAAATCAGCAGATTTAGAGGCTA
This sequence comes from bacterium, assembly GCA_024635485.1. Classification (GTDB taxonomy): domain Bacteria; phylum Patescibacteriota; class Gracilibacteria; order BD1-5; family UBA6164; genus JAACSU01. Next base: position 11,149 of record JAGXIV010000022.1, read on the forward strand.
TTTGAAATGCTGTTTCTGAAAAATTTCTAAACTTCTATGAAGAAACATGACGGAGAATTCATCTCGAAATGGAACCAGGAAAATATCTTGTGATAAACAGCTGTTCTATGGTAGTAGAAATTCAAGACATTGTAGATACTGGTAAAGATTGATATACTTTTTTGAAAACAAATTCAGGAATGAATGATATGCCGAGGGTTGCTATGTATGGAGTACAAGAACCTCTTAGTATTATCAATGATTCAGACGAATATATAGATTATGCGGTTGTTGGACACTGCTGTGAAAGTTCTGATATTATAACTTCTAAACTCTATGATGCAGAAAGTATCGAAGTAAGAAGTTTTAAAAAAGCGAGTATTTGAGATATTCTCGTGATTGATTGAGTGGGAGCATACAACGCTTCAATGGCGATTAAAAACTATAACTCATTTCCTGAATCATGAGAATTACTCTTGAGGGAAAGTGGTGAAATTATAGAAATACGCAAAAGAGAAAATTTAGTAGATATTTGGAGAAATGAAATTGATGTTATGTAAAATAAGTATATGAAACAAATAATTTTTGATACTCTCAGACAGCTTGATATTCAGTATGCGAATTATGAACATGAAGCTGTATTTTCTTGTGATGATGCTAAATGAGTGGAAATTCCAGGAGTGAGAGTGAAGAGTTTGCTGCTAAGAAATAAAAAAGCCACTAACTATTATATGGTAGTGCTTCCAGATTATAAACAACTAGATACAAATATTATCAGAGCTATTTTTCATGATTCTAAAATGAGTTTTGCGAGTGAAGAAAGAATGCTTGAAAAAATATGAGTCAAACCAGGGAGTGTGAGTCCATTTGCTCTTATACATAACAAAGAAAAGGATATTAAACTCGTGATTGATGCAGAACTGAGAGCAAAAGAAGTATGATTTCACCCACTTGAAAATGACAATACGGTAGTTTTAGATATGATAGACTTGGATATATTTCTTGATGAAATTTGAAGTACCTATTTATATCATGCACTCTAAAATATGAAAAAAAGTATATTATTATTTCTCTATAACTTCCTTGCTTTGTGTGCTCGTCACTATATTAGTAGATATGACATCAAAGTTATTGGAATCACGGGAAGTGTTGGAAAAACGAGTTGTCGAACCGTTGTAACACAAGTATTGCAACAAATTCCAAGTTCCCTCCGTTTTTATTCTAGTCCTAAAAACTATAATTCAGAACTTTGACTCGTTTTTTCAGTTTTTTGTATTGAAGATTACAATCCAAATATAAAAAATCTTTTTTTTATCTCGCTTCATATTCTTCAAATTGCTTTTTTCTGAGTAAAAAAATATGATGTTTTAATAGCAGAATATGGAATTGATAGTCCAAAAGATATGGAACAGCTTCTAAAAATAGCAGTTCCAGATATTGCAGTACTGACGAAACTCGATAATGTTCATTCTGAAAATTATCCAGATGGAGTAGAACAGTACTGGGAAGAAAAATGGCTATTACTCCTTTCTGCAAAGAATAAAGTATTTGTAAATATGCAGGATGAGTATTCAAAAAATAAGAATACTCTTCTAGAAGAGTATTCTGAGATATTCTGAGATATTTCTAGCTTAAAACCACAGCTTAAAAAAGTTTGAGAGGATGAGATTATTTGGGACTTTCATTATCTTCAAAAAAAGTTTTCACTTAATCTTATTGGTGAGGAAAATATACACTATACCAAGCTTGCAATAGATATTGCTCTCTATTTATGAATCTACTTAGAAAGAGCTGAATATCATTTTAATTTTCATCTCCAAGATGGAAGATTTAGTATTTTTCATGTATGAGAAAATATACTTATTGATTCTAGTTATAATGCTGCTCCAGAAAGTATGAAGCAGGTTCTATGAAATACGAAAAAACTCAGAGATATGCTCTATCCTGATTATAAGATTATTTTATTGCTATGAGATATGAGAGAATTGTGAGATACGAGTAAAGATTCACACCAAAATCTTGTAAATTCAGTACAATTCGCAGAGAGTATTTTTACAGTGTGACCTCAAATGTATGAATACTTTAAACCTGAATTAGAAGCTCAAGAATTCCCTTGATATCTAAAAAGTTTTCTCTCTTCTAAAGAAGCAGGCAAGAGTTTAAAAAAATACCTGAAAGACAATACTTCGTCTCAATATATAGTTTTATTTAAAGGATCCCAAAATACTATATTTACAGAAGAAGCTCTTGCTCAAATTTTACCAGTCAGTCAAAAAAAACACCTGGTTCGACAATCTGAAGATTGGAAAGAAAAAAAAGAAAAATTCTTCCAAAGTGTTTAGTCTTCAATTGTAATTTTAAAATAGATAGGTAAATGGTCTGAACCTATATTTTTGAGTGGTTTCAGTTCTAAAACTTTAATTTTTTTTGTGTGAAATAATAAATCAATTGGAAAGGCAAGTTTTCATAAAATCGCAGGACAGGAAGGGAAGAGTCCCCTTCATTTTCTCGCATCTATGAGTCCAGAAATTTTCACAAAACTCTTGATTCCTTTTGACCAAGCAACACTATTAAAGTCTCCACATACAAGTACTTCTTCATCGAGTTGAGTAATTTTATTTGCCAAAATTTTCAGTTCACTATCTTTTGGTATAGATGTTTCTGATTCTGTTGGACTTGGAGGTGGTGGATGAAATCAAAACAAATGAATGATTCTATTCTTGTCCCATTTTAACTCAGCGTGTATGGTTGGTCTATCTTTGCTTCTTAGATGTAAAACTTCTATATTTTCTAATTTCACTTTACTATAAATATGCATCCCATACATATTTTCAAGTGCATTTTTTTTTGTATAAGGATAGATTTTTTCTAAATCTGAAATATTTTTTTCCCAAGTTTTATTTGTTTCCATAGTAAAAACGATATCTGGTTTTACTTCTTTCACGAGCTCAATAAGATTTCAATATTTACTATTATCTTGATGTACATTTATAGATAAAATGCTGAGTGTTTTTAAATTTTTATTTCTCTTTTTTTGAGTCAGCCTAATATTCATATATGGGTATATAAAATATGCTTGCGTAGATACACTAACAAAAATGCAAAATTGTAAAAAAAGAAGAGGATTGGAACTTTCAAAAAGAAATGACAACAAAAAAAGTCATAGTAACACAATCATCAAATGTGAACGTATATAATCAAAATCTCTAAAAAACCAGTTTTTAGAATTAAAAAACGGAAGATACGTCCCAACAATACAAAATGTACACAAAAGTCAGAATATATATACCATATTTATTATCTATAGATTTTATATTTTCAAAATTTAACAAATTGTTCTTCGTTCTTTTTTTGTTTTCAGAATTTTGAACCAGTAAGGAAAAGACTTACTCAAAATATAATAAAAAGTGCTCAGAGTAGGTAGGCGATTATTTGTGGAAAAACTATATTTAGAATTCCAAAGAGTATCAGGATGATTCAAACTTGTTTCATGTTTTATTTACATTAATGTTAAATTTCTTCTATACGTGCTCAGAGTTTATTAAGTTTACCTAAAAAGTCGTCATATCAACGATTGATCCAGTATACATTATCGACGTAGCTTTCTCCAGATGAGATTAAGGCAGCTAATACCATAGCAGCTCAGCTTCGTAAATCCCAACTATTCACTCGATTTCATTGCAGGGCAATTGGCCCAGTAATTTTTGCTTCGTGGAGATTAATAATTCTAGGACTTGCTCCAAGTCTTTCATATTCTACAAGCCAATTAAGTCTTCCTTCATAGAGTATTTCATGAACTCTGCTTGTTCCTGTACATTGTGTCATAAGTACTGTAAAAAGTGGCATCAAATCGGTAGGGAATCCTGGAAAAATATTAGTTTGAATATTAACAGCACTTAATTCGTGTGCTCGAAATACCCTCAAAGTATCATTTCAAAGATTTTTGGTTTTCACTCATGCCTCGTGGAGTTTATATAAAAATGCTCATAAATCAGAAATTCTTGCTTTATGGATATCTATATATTGCTTACTAGCAAGAGCTCAAAGTATAATAAAAGTTCCTGATTGGAGATAATCTGATATAACTTCGTGTTTGATTTCTTCTTTTAAAGTCCCTCATCCATGGACTATGATAGTATGATCATAGCGAATATCAATAGTTATTCATGCCTGACGAAGCATATCAATCAGATTAAAAATATGGGGTTCAAAAGCAGCCAGCTCAATCGTCGTAGTAGCTTTTCTTCCTACCGCACCCATAATAAGATTTGCAGTCGCTGTAACAGCGAAATAGGCCGTAATTGATACATCATGCGTGCTTCCTTTTCATCAAAAACGAAGCATATCATTATTTTCTTCATACTTGTATCACATATCCTTGTATCCATTGATATGTTCATCAATAGGTCTTTTTCCTATTTTATCTCCAGCTGGAAATGGAATTTCAGCTTTTCAAAATCTATGTAAAAGTCCAGCAATAAAATAGATTCAAGCTCTCGTTCTTGCTATTTTGGTCGTATCTATATTCTCAAGGGAGATAGAACTACAATCTAAAAATATTTCATGATTTTTAAATTCTGCTTTAGCTCAAAGGCTTTCATAAAAGTGAAGAAAATCATGAACATCTAAAATATTTGGCACATTTGTTAGGTGGACTTTTCATGAAATAAGTAATGCTGCTGCAAGAAGCGGAAGTGCTGCATTTTTACTTCAGTCTATAGTGATACTTCACTCTAAATTTCGAGATTCTTTGATATGAAACATATAGATATTGATGAATAATATATTCAAAAATTATAGTGAGACTCATAAAAATAACAAAACAAAAGCCGTCTTTTTGATTTTTCTTTGACAAAGCAATCGGGGGGGCTATTATTTTTGATATTTATTTTCTTTAATAGTGGAAAAACTGATGTTAGAAACTGATATACGAAAATTAGACTTTTGAGGAAAAAATACAGTAAAAACACAACATGTAAATTTAGATGATGATTTAGATTGTGTGGTGATTATTTCTTCAAAAGATGACAAACTCTCTGATTTACTCAGTCATAAAATTATAGATGCAGTGCTTGATAAAGTGCATCCTAAAAATGTATACAAAGACTTTTCAAATGCACTTGAAAACATAAACTCATTTATTAGTACATGGGGTAATTCTCAAGAAAAAATTAAATGACTTCATGCAATAGTTTGAATTTATAATAAAAAGAGCTTTTTATTTTCGAGTATTTGAGAAGCGTCATGTTATCTTTATAATACAAATAGTGATATTATAGAAGTGACAGATAAAGAAGAAAAGCCTAAAAATTTCAGTTTTATTTCACAAGGCGATGTTGCAGATGGAGAATATATTATTCTTTCAAATATCAGACTCCTTGAAGTCCTTGCTAAAGACGATCTTCGAGACGGTTTATCTGGATGAAATATAAAAAGATCAGGAGAAAATATAGAACAAATTTTATATCATGAGTTTGAATGAAAAAATCTCTGACTCATATCACTTCATAAAAATATTGCACTATTATGAGATGGAAATACATGGTGAGATAAATTTGTTTACTCATTTTATAAAATATTTGATAACAGATACGCTAAAGAATTTTTTGGTTATCTCTTACATCTCCGTGATAAACTTTTACAAAAAAGTCAGAAGACAAGACAATATATTATTGCAGCTGGAATTATCGTAGCAATCTTCTTTCTCTATACTATTCTTTCTTGATTCTTCCAAATTGCATCAAATACTCAAGGAACTGAAGCTTCAAAACAACAATTAGTAGAAGCTCAAGCGAGCATCGTTGCAGCAAGTGAAAATCTTAATAACCCTGATATGTATTCTCTTAATATAGAAAATGCTGAGACAATAATTCAAAAACTGGAAGAACAAGAATTATTCCTCTGAGATATATCTATACTGAAAGATAATTTAAGTGTGCTTCAAAAACAATTCAACGGTATCTCTCCTTTTGAGGTGACTCCTGAAAATACTATGTATAGCTTTTCAAGTCCTATGGATATAGTGAAAATCGTTAGTATCTCAAATAAAATATATGTAGTTCATCCAAAAAGTATAACAGGTCCTATTATACAAGGAGAAACGAGTGATAATTATGTTTTTGGTGAACTTGCAGCAGACGATTATTTCATTGATGCGAGTGTAAATAATACAGATATTGTGATTATGACACACGCTGGGAAGGTGGTGAATTTTGCAAAAAATAATTTCTATACTTATATTGATGTTACAAATCAGACGACATGGGAAATGTCTCCTATAATTAGTTCTTATGCTGGAAACCTCTATATGCTTTCTGATTCCAAGAGTCAGATACTTCGACATAAAAAAACTGGGGCGAGCTATGATGCTGGGGTTTCTTATTTGACTGATGCAGATGCCAATAGTATCTGAAAAATATTAAGCATTGCTATTGATGGAGGTATATATATTTTGAAAGCAGATGGGACTGTTGTAAAACTCTTTCGAGAACCAGAATACAGACTTGAAAGTATCGTACTCAACTCACTTCCAAAGAATTATGAGTTCTGAGACATCAAAGCAGAATTTGCTCCATCTGTTAGAGCAAGAGCAGACTTAAAGTATGTATATATGCTTTTAAAAAATAAGATTCTTATTTTTAAGCCAAGCTCAGATAGATACCAAGACGTCAAGTCGCTCTTATATTTATGACAAGTAGAAGGAAAAGAAGTCGTAATCGATGACTTCTATGTTGATAATGATGGAGAAATATTTATTGCTGCAAAAAATGGTGTATTTAAATTAGAATTTAGTGTGGTTGAAAATAAAGTAGTATTAGATTAGAAAAAAAGAGCCATTTGGCTCTTTTTTTCTAATACAGAATCTTTTTATGTTCTGAACGTGTTTTTTTCGATAAATGCTTCTACTTCGCTATCAAGATCATCAGATATAATTTCATTTGATGAAACAAAACTCACATCTTCATCTTCCTCAAAAGCTTCTACCATTTTTTTGAACTTAAGTGCCTTATCAAAATCATCTATTTCCACATCATTATTTGGAACATAATCTATCTTTGATTCAAATAATTCAATGTTTTTCTCTTCAAAGAATATTTCTACATCATGATAATCATCAAGTGCGCAGGTGATTTTTGTATATCATCCAATGCTTTCGATATTTTCTGCATTTGTATCAAATATAATTTCCTCTATACTCGCATAACTATGAATTTTTGAATCAATAAAGATAATTCATTTTTTTTCAAACATCCAAGAAACTGCTCCAGATTCTCCCATATTTCAACCATATTTAGAAAAAATATGTCGAATATTAGAGACGGTTCTATTTTTATTATCTGTAATACAGGGAACCATAAGGGCAACTCAACCTGGTGCATATCCTTCGTACACTATTTCCGATAATTGAGCTGCATCTTTATCTTCTCCTGTTCATTTTTTAATAGCTCTGTCTATAGTATCATTTGGTACTCCGTCTTTTTTGGCTTTATGCATGAGGGCAGCAAGACTAGCATTATCATCTGGATTTCATCATTTCTGAGCTGCAAGTGCTATAAGTTTTGCGTGGAGAGAAAATACTTTTCCTTTCTCAGAATTTACTGCCATTTTACGTGCCTGAACGACTGGACCTCTTCCCATATTTTTTATATTAATTGCTATTACTTGCGTATATGTTAATTTTTTTTATAATTTTGTAAAGATTTCTCTCTTCTGCTTTCTGTGACTCGCGCAAAGAGTAAATAAAAAAAACTAAAAAAAATTTGCAAGACACAAGTTTTTATATACAATTTGCGAGCTTATTTTCAATACATACATTCGTATTGAAATATTTAATATTTCTCAATTATCCCTATGGCAAAACATACGATATCAGCAGATATCAGAGACATGAATGAAAAAGTGTCATACATAAGACAATCAAAACGAGTTCCAGGTATTGTCTATGGACGTCATCAAGAACCTATCTCTATTACTATGGATAGTTCAGATTTCCTTCGACTGTATAGAAAAGCAGGAGAATCTAATATTATTAATGTTTCTGTAGGAAAAAAGAAATTAGATGTACTCGTTCATATGACTCAAAAACATCCAGTTACTTGAGATTTTACACACGTTGACTTTTACGCAATTACTCAAGGTGAAGCTCTTAATACTCATATTCACTTCAACTTTATTGGTGATGCTCCAGCTATTAAAGAAGGTGCGATTATTGAAGAACATATGAAAGGTGTTGATGTAAAATGTCTTCCTTCTGATCTTGTAGATCATTTTGATGTTGATCTTTCTGTTTTAAAAGAGGAAGGAGATGCTATAAGGATTTCAGATTTAGGAATTGATACTACAAAATACGAATTATCAGTACATGATGAAGATGTTGTAGCAAATGCGAGTCTTCCTCGAGCTGCTGTTGAAGAAGAAGATGATGAAGATGAAGTAGTTACTGGTTCTGATGAAGATATAGCTGCTAATGAAGCAGATGAAGATGAAGGATCAAAAGATTAATCACAAAATTAAGATATAAATGTTTACATTCTTCTTCAAGGTATTATACTTTGAGGGAGAATTTTTATTTAAATATAAATTATATAATATAATGAAAGTAATTATTTACTGACAAAGTAGTGATGCTGTAGCATTAAAGGATAAAGTATCTTCTGTTATTGAAGAATTGGGTTTAACAGATTTTGTTGTTATAGAACAAACTTCAGATGAAGAAATAAAAAATGAACTATGAATCAAAGAAGATTCAGCACTTATTATAGAAGAGGAAAGTATAGATTTTAAAGATATGATATTTGAAGGTATTATTCCGGAAAATGAAGAACTACATTCTATGTTTATATCAATTATAGGTGGATGATCTGGTGGTTGATGTGGATCTAAAGATGAGAGTGGTGGTTGTGGAACTTGATGTAGTTGTTAAAAAAAGAGAGAGCGTAGCTCTCTCTTTTTTTATTATAGATATATTAATTTGCGAAGAGTTCATCTTCTTCTGTGACAGCTTCGTTTTGTGATGTTGTGCTAGTATTTTGAGGAGCAGGAGCAGCATCTGATTTAACAATCGTATAATAATCAGTGTAAACGATAGAACCGTTTGGACCGTAATAGTCTACTCTATATTGATTTGTTCACTCTTCCAGTGTTTCAAATCTTTCAAAAGCGTGATATCTCCATGTAGAACCATTAAAAGATGAAAGCTCAAATCAATTCACAGTAACTTTTGAAATTCATTCAGCACTCGTTTTTCAACGTATTGTTATCTCAGAACCAGTTGTTGAAAACTTATTACTCGAAGATGGTTCAGTAAAAGAAAACTTAGTTGCATCAATATCAAACGTAGTTCCTCAACTAGTAGGAGTTGGAGTAGCAGGAACTTCAGGAGTGCTTTCTACTGTAGAATCACTTGTATCTGGACTAGAGTTATCTTCTATACTTGCAGATGTATATACCGTAATAACATTCTTTTCTAAAATATTTTTGTTACTATCATAAATTTTTACAACAATATCATTGATATTAGATGTAAATTTGAATTCAGGCAGATTAAAGGTTTTATTATCAGTATTTATTGTAGCAGATTTATTATCAAAACTAATTGCTGTGACATTTTCGTCATTTATAGTTCCTGAAATATTGAATGAAGCAGTATCTAAACTCATTTCATCTCTGAGTCTATTAAATGAAATATAATTTCCAGTGTCTCATGATATTTTTCCATCTTCTGTTACTCATGTACCAGTTTCCTGCTCATTTTCAGATTGTGTTGCTTGTTCTAAGGCAAGATATCCATCATTTTCAATAAACCAATCACTTCCTTTGAAATAACTATCTATTGCTCACTTTTCACTGGCAATATCAAAGTCTTTATTTCAAGCATTGAGTCTTGAAACACTAATTTTTTGTCATTGTATTAAATTTGTTGAAACTCATTCTAGATTACTCACTTTGGCACTTCATAGGAGTACGTATGCGGTACTACCGGCTTCATTTTGCGTGAGTGATATAACAGAGTCAGTGGTTCAAGTAATATTTGCATACCTCATTGAAACTGTCGTATCTGCAGCAAGTTTTAACCAAGCATCTGATGAATAGAGAGAATAACTTCCATCTTCATTGTATTTTAGTTCTGCAATTTTATTAAGAGCAATGTTAGTTCATTCTGGATTAGTGAGTCCCACTACTCATTGCTTTACTATAATAGTTTCTCATTTATACAGTGAAGTTGATTCACTTGCTGTTTCTTGGCTATTTCCAGGATATCGAATAACAGCCTGAGTTTCGGGAGTTGAAAAACTAATACTTGTAGGACTTTGATTTTCATTATCTATCACTTGAGTACTATCATCTCATCATCTGAAAAAACTGATTATAATAATCAAGAGTATGATTCATCCAACAATTGGAACAATGTAATCTTTAATAGTACTTTGAATATCGCTATTTCTTCGACTATTTCTAGGCATAATAATTTTTGGTTTGAAATATATCTATGACTTATTTATATAAAAAAACATAAAAAATACAAATATTATCGCTGACTTTTCTTATACATTCCATATAATTGTGAATTTAAGTATATTAAAAAATATAATATATAAATGTATATATGAAAAATTTTGGTCTGGAGTTATTTTTATATATAATTCGCCCGCTCTTTATTTTGTAATATAATTCCACATGAAAAAAATATTAGGAATGTTCTTAGTTCTAGCGCTTGCTGGACTTGCTTCTTGTTCAAATGATTATGAAGATGGTCAAGCTGACGAAGCTGCTGTTGATGCTACTGTTGAAGCTGGTGCTGAAATGGGTGATGCTATTGACGCTGCAGGAGAAGCTACAGTTGATGGTATTGACGCAGCTGCTGAAGCTACTGTTGACTTTGTTGATGGTGATGATGACTCTGAAGTTATCGAAGATGAAATGGATGGTCAAGCTGATTCTGACATGATGGATGATGAAGCAATGATGGAAACTGAAGCTGATGTAACAGCTCAATAATATTCATTTTAGAATTTAAAAAACAAGCCTTGGCTTGTTTTTTTGCGTTTGTATTCAAAAGATGGTACTATAGAGTTATAACTTAATATCCTAAATCAAAAATAATGAAAAAATCATATAGAATTTTTAGCATATTATTGGTATTATTTCTTTGAATTTGAGCTGTTTTTGCAGCTAACACAATTATTGCTAGAATTACGTGAGATCAAATATCTGATCCAAGTTCACTCTCTGGTCAAACCACTCAAACATTAAAAAATGATACGAGCCCCACTCAATGAAATGGACTCATTCTCTATAATAAAGATAATGATGAAACAAGAATTTGAGACTATATTCAAGGTTTTTATTATGATTCTGCCTATTGAATATTTAGAACCCAAAATTGAATTGAAATAAGTTCTCAAGTAATTCCTTCATCTCATTGTCCATCAAATAAAGATGAGTATAAATTTACAGGGTCTTCCTATAGTGAAAATTTTTGAGTGATGAATTTTAATTATAATCCATCCACCTATGTATATATGTGTTTTCCAAAAGACTCAACAGATCTGACTCTGACAACAGATTTTGGGTGATATGCCTATAGTGAATACATAGGGTATCAAAATTTTGATGGTATTATGACAAAATCAACAATTGATACTATAATTACCGACCCAATATTTACTGATTCAGATGGAAGACTCGTAAAAGTAGACTGAGTTGTGAGTTCAAATGTGAATACAAATACAGATATTAACTGAGAAAACCAATTTACATCAGACGTCAGAATTATAGGAAAACTCACTAAGTCTACATTTAGAAAAGATATTCAAGAAAATATATATAGGGTTATTTCTTCTATTTCTCCAGCTTCGAGCTGATTACTTACTATAAATACCTCCAAACTAGAATGAAATACGTGGGATGATTCTACCTTGAAGGCTAAAAAATTAGTATGAGATACAGTATTATATTTTTGAAATATGGCAGGCGCTAATGTAGAATTAGCA
>JAGXIV010000023.1 GCA_024635485.1 bacterium
TCAGATGTGTATAAGAGACAGCGCTAAGCCATATGGAAGAGATATTTTAAAAATATATTTTATATAGTCCCAATCGAAACGAAATCATACTCTCATAGATTTTTGAACATACAAAAAATTTAAAACAGTATTTACAATAATTCAAAGCAATCAGGCAACAAAGACACTGAGAAATGCAATATTGCTTTGATTTCAAGTAAATTGAATCATGAGAAAATATGCAATGAGTGAGAGAGTAATAAGTTTTCCACTCACTACAGATATAAGTGAAAATTCCATCTTTAATTGTGACTGCATCAAAGCAAGGAGAGATGAATTAATTAAACTAACAAGCGTAAATATTCATACTATTGCTATAGCCATAAGTGTGAGAGCATCATTATATCAAGGAAGAAAATTCGCTATCAAAAGTGCGAGAAAAATAATAATACATCACAGTAAAGTTCTTAACGTGAGCACATTTCATATTATTTTTTCTGGAGCTGTATGCCCTCTAGATATTTCTCGAATCGCAATGGTATAGAGTCAAAGATCTGCTAGAAATGCAAAAATACCCAGATAACTATAGATTTTATTATAGCTCCCATACATTTCTATTGGAAGATATTTTGTTAAAATACCAATCAAAAAAATAGATATAAGAGCAGTCAAAGCTTTTGAAATAATCTGAGCAATAGTATTGGATGCTATTTTTTTATACAATGTCGAGTCACTAATAGAAATATAGTATTGCTTTTCTGAAGCAAGGATTTATCATATTCATACTATATGTAAAAAAAATAAAATAAAAATAGAACTATGAAAAAATGATTACTTATACTTTTGGTCTTAGTTTCTCTTGCAGGTGTTGTGTGAGTTTTTGCCTATCAGTATACACTTTGAGAACAGGAGAGCATCATAGATACTCAGCAAATGATGTCTTGAACAACGAGTAAAAATGTTTCAGATGAGAGTATTAATCCAATTGTTGACTCTGAACTGAGTAAGGATGAAATAGTAAGAAAAAAAATCGAAAGTATTAAAAATAGACTCGCTTTAAAATGACTTATCATGCAATGAGATAGCTATTACAGAAATCAACAACTGCCTCTTGCACTCAAAAAATATCTCGAGTTTTATAGACAAAATCCTGAAGATGATCTCATTATTCAAAAATTATGAGATACCTATTTTGAACTTAAAAAATTTGGTAGTGCACTCAATTATTATAAACTTTTGAGTCAACTGGGTGAAGAAAATAGAAAACAGCTTGCATTAAGTTATCTCGCAAGTGAAGATATCTCAAATCCAGTAGTAATACAAAATCTCAACACTTTATTAGAAGAAAAGAATTATCCAGAACAAGAACGCTATTATTTTAATCAATCATTGAGTTGTATCACAGACTTCCATAATTGTAAAATACAATTTCAAACATATTTTGAACAAGCTGATGAAAATTGAGAAGTGAGGGAGATAAGCTACGCTCCATTATGAGATCTAAAACTTGCTTTAGAAAATTATAAAAATTTTCAAGTCGATGAGGTATATCTCAAAAATGCATACATGATAAGCTCGTGGTATTCAAATAGACTCTATAAGCTTGCTAGCAAACTTGGAGATGAGCTATTACTCGAAAAAAAAGATTACAAACCTATTCTCAAAATCGTAGCACAAAGTCAATATGAACTTGGAGAATATAGCACTGCAAGAACTAAATTATGAGATTATTATATTATTGATGCCCTTGATCCAGCTGTGAGTTACATCCTTGGAGTCGTTAATGAAAAACTCAAAGATTATGTTTTAGCGAATATTTATTTTCAAAAGTCTATAGAGCTCTGATACACACCGAGTATTGATCCTAGAAGACATATTATTCATAATTTTTATCTGCTGCAAAATGATAAAAGCTTGCTCCTGGCTTTTGAAAAGATGGTATCAGAAGAGGAAAGTCTCCAAAAAGACGATCTGACACTCGCTATCTATTATCACATCATCTTTGATTCTTTTGAATTAGCATTAGAATGGAGTAAAAAATGACAAGAACTCTTCCCTGAAGACTGAGACTTTTACGCGTATCAATGATGGATTTTACGTGAACAGTGAAGACTCAAGGATGCACTCTCTGCATTACAATTATGAGGAAAAGTTGAAGAGAAAAATCCATTTGTATTTATAAACATTGCCTATACAGTGAAGGAGTTATGAAATATACCTGGAGCAAAAATATATTTTCAGAAAGTAATTGATATAGCTCCTGATAGTGATTACGCAAACCAAGCAACTGCCGAACTTACAGCCTTAGAAAAATAAGTATGAGTTTTGAACAATCAGATATAGATTCTCTCGAACAAGAAAAAAAGAAAAAAAAGGAAGCAGAAAAACAAGCTGAGTTTTTTTCTGAAAAACAAATACTCAGAGAGAGTAATTCTCTTCTACAAAAACTTGCTGGAGAAATAGCACGTGATTTTTGAATTGATATATCAAAGGCTCGTGAACTCATTTCTGAAAGTACCTGACAAAGCTTAGAACATTTTAAAAATAATCTCTCTGAAGGTTCAAGTATTGATGTATCAAAATTAGAAGTAGCAATATCACAAGCTCGTGACTCCATTGCCCAGCTTTCAAAAGAATCTAGAGAAGATTTAAAGCAAAGTCTTAACGTCACTGACTTTCAACCAGAAAAATATAAATACAATATTACTACAAATATATTTTCTGACTCATTTATCCTAAAAGCCAAAAATCCTAGCAACTTAAGTGAACAGTTTCTTTGAGTTTGAGTTTGATTGATAGATAGTTCTGAAGCACTTATACTTCTTACTTATGGAGTGGGAAAATGAATCGTGCTCTCTCCTTTCCATTTCTACCTCTTACTCACGTGAAAGGCAAGTTATGATTGATTTTCAAAAATTTAAACACAAATATTATCATTTCTTGTTTACAACAAAATAGTTTCTAATGTTTTAGCAAGTGATTTTTTATCATGTTTATAAAAACTAGTCCTATCAAGTAAGTCAGCTTCAAAATATTGTGTATGTCTGTGTTCAAGTTCCATCTTTTCTCCATCACTTAAATAAAGAAAGTCTCCTCATTTTACAGAAATATTTGATTTAAAACTAAGTTTTTCATCCTGAGACAGTTCTAGTTTCTTATTATTACAAAGAAAAATATCTATTTTTCTTCCGAGAAAACGTTCTATTTTATGAATAAAATCGAGATGTGTGAGTCACTGAGTTTCTCCTCATTTATTTGTGGTATTTCAAATATACACAATTTTTGCATCAGATTTTCAGATAACATCTTTTACTCCTCAAATAACAAAATTAGAAATAATAGAAGTAAACAAATCTCCAGGAGAGATTACTATATAATCTGCTTTTTTAATAGCCTTAAATACATCTTTATGTTGGTAGGCATGACGTGAATCCTCCATAAGTTTCAGGTCAGCAATTCAGCTCGTGTATGCAGCAACATTTGAAATTCTATCCTGTGATTCTATGACTTCTCCATTCCCTAAAACAGCTTGGATATAAGCTTTACTCGTCGTTACTGGAATTATATGTGCTTGTACTTTTAACATCTCATGCATGAGAGCTAGCATATTATGATAATCCTGACCTAAGTTATAGTATAAATTAGCCATCAGAATATTTCCTACTTTATGTCACTTTATACTCGAACTTAATGGAAGCTTAAAATTTAGAAATTTTTGGTGCTGAGAAGAAAAATTTTCTAAATGTTTTTTAAAATCTTGATCAGCTCCAACCAATCTAAAATAATCCCAGATATGTAAATCAGAAATTTTTAAATCTCGTTCTATGACTGTTTCCATAAATTGTTGAAACTCATCTCTTTTTTCTGAATCTGACATCATAAATAAACATCTTCGCAGGTCACCTGGAGGTGGGAGATGTAATTCTAGCTCTTCTTGAAACTTACGCATTAATTCGCCTGTCGTTCGTCCATCGTCACTCATAGATACAATAGAGGATATTTTGAAATCCTTTGGAAAATATTTATAAAGAGCATCTAGTAAATTAGACTGTCCATTTCACCCACCGATGGTTACTATTTTTTTCATACTGATAATAAAAAATACTTACGTCTATTGTAAGTATTTTTAAGGAAAGTGCGAGATTTTATAAGCAAAATGCTTCCTTCATCAAATCTAAATCTGGAAAATCACTTTGGAGTTTTTGTTTTGTAATAATTTTAGATTTTTCAACTCATGGTTGATTAAACGCATCTATAACAAATAACTCTCACAGATACGCTATTTGAAATTCAAAGATATAGAGTAATTGTGCAATATTTCTCTCATTTAGTTCATCCATAGCCAGAGAAATTACTGGTATTCACTCATTTATCAGAGAAGATTCCGTTCCAAATTTCTCTATTTTCATAAGTGTATCAAAGGTGAGTGATTCTTTTTTGTCTATGAATAAGGTATTATGGGAATGAGATATTTCAAGTGTAAGAAAGAGTTTATCCTGAGGTCCATCTTGATAGAGCTGTAACTGTGAATGTTGATCTGTAACACCAATCGCACTACAAGGAGTCACTCAAACTCCGTCTTTTCAAATACTTTCAGCAAGTAACTGTTTATACCATTCTCCTATTTGAGCGAGTCTACTTGAATACGGGAAAAAGACACATATATTTTTCTGCTCCTCTTTGTAATAGTAATATTGCATCAAAGCGAGAGTCAGGGCGATATTATTTGAAGCATCTTCTGAAAGGCAGCTATTTTTGACTGAACTCACTCAGGCTATCATCTCATCTATATCAATTCAGACAAAAGCAAGTGGGACCAATCAAACAGCAGTAAAAACAGAAAATCTGCCTCCAATATTATCAGCGAGTTCAAAGACTCTAAAATCACTTTCGAGCTGAACTTTGTATTTAAAATTTTCTCACACCACAAAACAAAAATGTTTTTTCCAATCAGAAGTGAGTCATTGAACTTGTTTTCTAAAAAATATATATTGAGATTGTGTTTCTATCGTTGTTCCAGATTTAGATATCACACAAAAAATAGTTTTTTCTATATCTAGAATTTCTAACAAATCTGATATAGTATCGCTTTCGATGCTATCTAAAATATAGAGTTTTTTCACTCACGACTTTTCATTATGATTTTTTCACATCAGTCACTCAAACACAGCTCTCGTTCAGAGAGCAGATCCACCAATTCATAGTACCACCATGGTCGTGAAATCATCTTGCATTTGAGCAACTGCATCAATGATTTCTTTTGTATCTATTGTAGCGTCCACATCAATAAATCATAGCTTCTCTCTTTTTTCTAGGACATTTCATACTATATCTTGAGACCTCGCATTAGCTGGTATTTCAGGAGCATTGATAATTCAAATCATATCTATTTTATTAAAAAATACATACAAAAATTGTACGTATTTTTGAGCGAAATGCGAGAATCTTTATATTTAGAAAGATTTTAAAAAATCTTTCATCTCAGCTGCAACTTCTGGGTCTTTCATAGAATACGCAAGACATGCTTTAAGGTATCATACCTTACTTCCTGTGTCATATCTCGTTCATTCTACACTGTGTGCGTAGATATCATCGTGCTTGAGCATATCAATAAAGGCATCAGCAAGACGGATTTCTCCATCTCATACACTTGATTCTGCATTTTCAAGATAGCTGAAAATATCAGCAGTTAATACGTATTTTCCAATAGCTGCGTGTTGTGACTGTGTCACTCAAGCTTTTGGTTTTTCTATAAATTTCGTGATTTTAGAATCACTTGTTTCCATGATTCCATAACTCGATACTTCTTTTTGTGGGACCTCAATACTGGCAATGACTGACTTCCCTACTTCCTCAAATCTGGCAACCAACTGCTCTGCAGCACTGACTTCATTATCAATAATATCATCGCCAAATAATACAAGAAATGCTTCGTCTCAGATTATACTCTTTGCTCGCAAAATAGCATCTCCATCGCCTCTTGGATAGGGTTGTCTGATATAAATAATATTAGCTTCTCCTGAAACCGTCTTTACTTTTTTGAGATATTCAAATTTTCAAGAACTATCAAGTCTTTGCTCGAGTTCAGGATTAGAATCAAAATGATCTTCTATAGCTCTTTTACTTCGACCCGTGATAATAATAATATCTTCGCACCCAGCTGCTATAGCTTCTTCTACAAGATACTGCATAACTGGTTTATCCACAATCGGAAACATTTCTTTTGGAAGTGCTTTGGTAGCTGGAAGAAATCTCGTTCCCATTCCTGCTGCAGGAATGACACATTTTGTTATTTTTTTCATTTTTCCTATATATATCTCAGATATCTTTTTGAGATAAAAATAAATTCTCCTTTAAGAATACAGATAAAAGAGCTTTGTTCAAGCTATTTTATATAACTAGTGTGTTATATCTTCGATAATTTCTGGAAGTTCTGCTTCCCTGTGAAAATGACCTTTGTTATAAAATTCTTGAAAAATAGCTTCAGGAAAATAAGAGTTCAATTTGAGAGACTGCTCAAAAGGTACTACCTGATCATCATGACTATGATAGATATATATCATATCACACCATCTTGAAACTCTGGAGTATACTTGCTCTAAATCAAATGCAAAGCTTCAGAGTGTTTCCTTTGGAGTGTTTTCAATACAAGCAGCAAGCATAAAGAGTTTCTTTATTTTTATTTTTTTTCAGGTTCTGCTATCTAAAATTCCATCATTTTCTCAAATATACTTTAAGATAAATGCTCATCCTAAGGAACTCGCTCAGAGATATATTTCTGAGTTAAAATATGGAATCATTTTTTCAAACATAATTTTCCATGCTTCATAGTCAGCAAAATCTCTATCATGAAGTGGAGCTCTTAAATACTCCCAATTCTCTCACAGTTTTTTTCAAAGAGTTTTATTCCAACTCAGGAAGTTTTCTTCATAAGGATTATACTCAAGTTTTCTGAGCATATCATGATAACTCTCAAAGTTCTCCTTTGGTTCTCCTCCGTTGATAAATATAAATTGTTGTTTCATAGTTTTATTATTCCTCTCTTGAGTTCTCTCCTTTTATAAAAAAGGAAAGAAGCTTCAAAAAATCTGATTAAAAAATACATACTTAGAGTGTATGTATTTTTTGTAATTTTTCGAGAGAATTATGTTCTAATCCCATATCATCTTTTGAGAAGATATAAAATTATACTCGTAAACACGACTATAAAGAAAACAAGGATTCCAAAAGAGAGAAAAATGTTTATTTCTGATTCTCAAATAAAGGCATATCTGAGTCCTCATATCATATAGAGAATCGGATTAAATTGACTGACAAATTGCCAAAATGGAGGAAGTATTGAAATTGGGTAAAATACTCATCCAAGATAGATAAGTGGAGTTATAAGGAATGTTGGAATCAGTGAAATATCGTCAAAGCTTTTTGCGTACAAAGCATTAAATAATCCAAGAAGCGCGAAAAGGAGAGCAGATAAGAGAATGAAGACTATTGCTAAGCCAATATGCGCAATAGAAATATCGGTCATAAATGCAGCTGAAGCAAATACGAGTCATGCTACCATTATCGCTCGTAACATCGCTCAAGCGCAAAAACCTAATAGTATTTTCCAATACGCCATAGGAGAAACAAAGAGTTCCTCAATAGATTTTTGAAACTTCGCTCCAAAGAAACTACTTGATGTATTTTGATAGGCTGCCATAATAACAGACATCATAAGGAGGCCTGGAAATATAAAATCTATATAACTCACTCCTTCAACCACTGAGATTCTATCTCAGATAAATTTTCAAAATATTCAAAGATAGAGAACTATTGTAATAACTGGTGGTACGAGGGTTTGTTTCCAGACTCGAAGAAATCGTGCTACCTCTTTTTTAGTGAGGGTAATTAGGTCAATCATACTTTGGTGTTAAAGATTATTAAGTTTTAGGAGCAAGACTCAAAAAGAGTTGTTCCATTCGGTTTGATTTATTTCTCATGGAAAGTACTTGAACATTTTTTTCAGAGAGTACTTCAAAAATATGATTGAGGCTCTCATCAGCAAGAACTGTTACTTCAAGCGTATGCTCATCAACGAGTACTGGGCTATATTGTTTGAATCTCTCTGGAATTTCTTTGAGTGAATCTTTAAGATCTAAAACAAATATTTCTTGATTGAGTGTTTTCAAAAGTGCCTTTACTGGAGAATTTTTTACAATGAGTCCTCCAGAAAGTATTGCGACATTTTTACAGAGTTGTTCTACTTCTTCAAGATAATGTGTCGTTAAAATAATAGTTGTTCCTGCTTTATTGAGTTCTCCAATAAAATCCCACATAGTTTTTCGAAGCTCAACATCAACTCCTGCAGTCGGCTCATCAAGAACTAATATTTTTGGGTTATGAACAAGAGCTCTCGCTATCATAAGTCTTCGTTTCATTCATCCTGATAATTCTTTTGCTTTTGAATTTCGTTTGTCCCAGAGTTCAAGTTTTTTCAAATAAAATTCAACTCGTTCTGCAGCAAGTTTTGGTTCAATTCCATAATATCCAGCTTGGAACATACAAATATCATAAACTTTCGCAAAAACGTCAAAGTTAAATTCTTGAGGCACAACTCCAATTTGTTTTCGTGCTTCTGGAAAATCCTTATCTATATCTATTCCTGCAATTTTGACTGTTCCACTATCTTTATTAACTAAACTTGTCATGATTCAGATAGTCGTTGATTTTCAAGCTCAATTATGTCACAAAAGTGCAAAAAAATCTCACTCTTTTACTTCTAGATTCACTCACTTTAACACTTCTAAATCTCAATATGATTTTCTGAGATCTTTTATTTCAAGAATATTTCCCACGGTTTTTTCGTTTAAAAGATAATATTATTGGAGTTATACTCCGAAGGAGAGAAAAAGTCCAATGTATTTGGACTTTTTCTCAAATTGATTGAATTTATACTAGTACCAAGGAGCAAGTACTACTTCTATATTTGTATTGTTTGCTTCTACTTCTGTTTGAAATCTCTCAACGTCACTCATTCCATCTTGTCCTCTAAAATGATACGGGAAAATAGTTTTCGGAGCAAATTCACTTACTCAGCTTATAGCGCTATCAATAGGCATAGTATATGGAAGATTCATTGATACAAATGCTACATCTATATCAGTAAGAGCTCTCATTTCTGGTGTATCTTCTGTATCTCCTGAAATATAGGTTCTAAAACCATCTTTTTCTACAACATATCCATTATCTCTTCCCTTTGGATGATAGTTAAGTGCTTCTTCTCGAATATTATATGCTGGAATAGCAGTAATCTCAAATCCAAGAAGTTCATCCATATCACCGTTTGCCATAACAATTGCTTTGTCTTGGAGATCAGGACTAAGTTTTTGATATACTGCATCATTTACGATAAGTTCTACATTTTCAGTTACAATTGCTTCAAGTACTTCTAAATTAAAGTGATCACCATGTTCATGAGTCACAAGAACTACATTCGGTGATTTAAAATCTGCATATGATTCAACAGGTTCTGCTGGATCTACATATATTACTGTTCCAGCCCACTCCATTACCATAGTAGCATGTGTGATAGGTGAGAAACTCACTTCTTCCCCACTATCAGTAGTAAAAGTATAAGAATTTCAAACTGTATAATAATTTTCAGATGTTTCTTGATTGTTTTCCATTCAAGTAGTATTATCATTTAAACTATCATCTTGTACGCTTACACCTGTATTAGTTTCAGGTGTAACACTAATATCAGGAGTTGGAGTCGGTTCATTTGAACAAGAAGCTAGAAAAGCTGTTATTCATAATAAAAACAATACAAAAGTAAATTTCATAAAAAATATTTAATAATAAATCTTACAGTAGAGTATTTTTATATTGTAAGAAAATTGTATTAATATTTATTGATGTCATTTCTTTGATAAAAAACACTCTCTTATATGATCATCAATGACTCAGACAGCTTGTAAATAGGCGTACATAATCGTTGGACCTACAAAATTCATTCCTCTTTTCTTGAGGTCTTTTGAAATATTTTTTGAAAGTTCTGACTCAGTTGCTTTCTCAGATGAGTGAGTAGGATGATTTTGAATTTGTTCTCCATCTACATAGTTCCATAAATACTGAGAAAAAGATCAACACTCTTGTTGTATTTGAATAAATACTTGAGCATTTTTAATTGCAGATTTTATTTTCAGTTTATTTCTTATAATTCCCTCATTTTGTAATAATTCTTGTATTTTTCTATCAGAGTAAGCAGCTATTTTTTTATAATCAAAATTATCAAAGGCTTTTCTATAGTGCTCTCTTTTTTTTAATATTGTCTCCCAATTAAGTCCTGCTTGCGCTCCCTCAAGTACGAGAAATTCAAAAAGTACACTATCATCGTGAACTTCTCTTCCCCACTCTTCATCGTGATATTTTATATACAAAGGATTTTCTAGATTAACCCAAGCACAACGAGTTTTCATGATTACAGTAAAAATAAAGTAACTATTCCTCACAGAGCAGAAGCTACAAAACTAAACAAGACTTTTCTTCAAAATTGTGTTTCTCCGAATCTATAAGCTAATGTTCATTTTACAAGATTATTAGACATCACAGCAATGAGAATAGTGGTTCCAGCAACTACAATGCCAATAGAACCAGAGCCAGCATCTGAGGCCATAGTTTGAGTTATAGCATCTACATCAGCAAGACCTGAAATAATACCAAGCGTATAATAAAAAAGTCCTTCCCCCCAGACATCTTTATAAATTATTCCAATCGCAGCAATAAATTTTATGATAAGTATGAATCAAGCAAACTTCAGTGCTGGAGCAATTTGAAATGGACTTTGAACCTTTTCTTCGATGCTCAGTTTTTCTTGTTTTTGTTGCTTTGAAGTATAGTAAAAATATCCAGTACAAGCTATAAAAATCACAAACATCACCAGTGCTGGGATAAATATAAATGAGAGTAAGCTCACATACACAAATCCTACGATGGCTATTACTCTCAGAAACATTACTGCAGAAGCAAGCAGTGTTCCAGTAGTATAGAGAGAAGAATTTTTTGGATATTTTTTACTTTCTTCACTCATTGATGCGGTTACAGCAGTAGATGAAACGAGTCATCACATAAGACTTGAGAGCAAAATCCCAGAAGTACTTCCAAAAATCTTCGTAAGAAAATATCAGATATAGGAAATTGCTGACATAACCACGACAAATAGCCATAAAGAATATGGATTAAAAAATGTTGTGGTCCAAATAGGGTGAGTTATTGCAGAAGCTCCAGCAAATCAAAGTGACTCAAAGAGGCTAAGAAATGAGTACTTTACATCTGGAAGAAGTGGGAGAATTACAAACGCAATTGCAGCAAATTTAAGAGTTGTATCTACCTCCTCTCTTGATATTTTAAGAACATATGAGTGAATTATATCTTTAGAAGCAATTATAAGTGAAAGGGCTATTGCTAATATAATTGCGACTTCTTTTGCTCAGAGAAACACGAGCACTCATATAAAATATACAAGTATAGTAGATATTTCACTTGCGGGTGAATGACTCTCTCTTTTATATACGTTATAAATATAGTCTATAACAATAAATACACTCATCAGAATAAATCAAAAAACAGTTACAATGAGATATGTAGTAAATATTTGATCTAAATATTGAGACAAAGCTCAAAAAAGTGCAATTAATCCATATGATCTGATTCAAGAAAAATTATTAAGAATTTCTTTTTTAGAAGTGAGAAATCATGATTTTTTGTCAGAAGGAATATCTTTTTGAATCCCTACAAATGCTCAGAGTATAAAACTGAGAGCAAAATAAAAAATGACCATCGGTAAATTTGCAAATACTACAAGTTCAGACATATTTGAAAAATAATAGAATAATATTTCTAGTATATTTTTTGTTCCATAAATTGCAAAATTCACTATACTAAGCCCTATATACTTATAGATTATCAAAATATAATGGCACAATTATCAGTACGAGAATATGATGTAAAAAAAATGTTTTTTAAGAGTATTTGAAAAAAATATGAATGAATTCAAATACGAGAATTTTCAGATGTTGAAAAACTTGATACAAATACTCAGTATGTCATCAAGCCAGACATGTTATTTTGAAAACGTGGAAAAAGAGGACTTTTATGACTCAATCTCTCAAAATCTGAATGCAAAGATTGGCTTAAGAAATATTTTATGAAATCAGAGAATATTGATGGAGTCGACGGAGTTCTAGAAGTATTTTTGGCTGAACCTTTTGTAAAACCTGAAACAGAGTTTTATATCTCTTTTGCTCAATCAAGAGATGGAGACATACTCACATTTTCCGATGAAGGTTGAGTTGACATAGAGGAAAACTGGGAAAAAACGCAGCAACTCATTATACCTGTGACTCAAGAATTAACTCCTTCAAATCTTGATAAGATTTTAAAAACACCTCAAAGTTGAGATTCAGAGCTCTGAGAACTCATTTTGAAACTATGGAAATACTATAGAAGCTATTGATATATCTCACTAGAGTTTAATCCAATTGCACTTGATAATAATTGAGAACTAAAAATACTTGATGCGGTTGCAAAAATAGATGACCAAGAATCTTATTTACAAAAAACTCATTGGTCAGAGCTTGAAATTCCAAATAACTATGGCTTTCAAGAAAATGCCTGAGAACGATATATACGAGAATTGGACGCACAAACAGGAGCTTCTCTCAAACTCAAGATTCTCAATCCAGAAGCACGAATATGGACACTTCTCGCCGGAGGTGGCGGATCACTGGTTATAACTGATACCCTTTGAGCACTCGGATGTGGAAAAGAAATTGGAAATTACGGAGAATGTAGTTGAAATCCAAGTCGAGAGTTTACGCGTGAATACACAAAAACTATCTTGAAAGAAATGCTCGCAAATAAAATACATTGAAAATATTTGATTATTGCTGGAGCTATAGCAAACTTTACCCATATAGATAGCACCTTTTCTGGGGTCATTGACGCATTTGAATTATTTGCCCCAGAAATAAGAGAACAACAGATACAAATACTCGTTCGAAGAGGTGGAATCAATGAAAAAAAGTGACTTACAATTCTAGAAGATGCTTGTAAGAGACTTCAAATACCTGCTCTTGTTACGGGGAGTGATACCTATATGACTGATATTTTACGTGAAATAAAACTATAATTATGTTTACCCTCCATTCTCGAGCTCTTATCTACGGACTACAAATCAGCGCAGCACAACATATGCTGGATTTTGATTATCTTAGTTGAAGAGAGCCAAGTGTCGCAGGATTTATACATCCTGGAACAAAAAATTCCCTGCATAAATTATTTTTTGGAAATAAAGAAATACTCATTCCGAGTTTTCCTGATTTTTTCAGTGTTCCAAAAAATATTTCATCAGGGCTTGATACTCTGGTAAATTTTGCTTCATTTCGTTCTGCCTGAAAATCAACTCTAGAAGCTATGAACACATGATATTTTAAAAATATTATTATCATCGCAGAATGAATTCCTGAAAGACAAACTCTTGAAATTATTGAAAAAAATAAAACTGCATGACTCAATATTATTGGTCCAGCAACCGTTGGAGCAATGCACGCTTGAGTATTTCGAGCTGGAAACACCTGAGGAAGCTTAGATAATATTATAGATTCAAAACTTTATCAAAGTTGAAGTGTATGATTTGTATCAAAATCTGGAGGAATGAGTAATGAACTTCGTAGAGTAATAGCAGATAGAACAGATGGAACATGACTCTCTCTAGCACTTTGAGGTGACGCGTATAATATTATGGATTTTCCAACTGCACTCACAATTATGCAAGATGATGAGAGCGTTAAAATGATAGTAATGCTCTGAGAAATTGGCTGACGAGATGAACTCAAGGTTGCAAGTATGATTTCAGAATGAAAAATTACAAAGCCAGTCGTTGCATGGTGTATTGGAACCATAAATGAAGAAATATCTGGAGAGGTACAGTTTGGACATGCAGGGGCAAAATCTAATAAGGAAGAAGAAACCGCAAGTTACAAAAATAAAATACTGAGGGAATCCGGAGCTATTGTGCCTCAAAGTTATATGGATTTTTGAGATATAATTCAAGATACATATCAAAAACTTAGTCTTCCAGAAAGAACCGAAATTGATATTAGAGCTCCACTCTCTCATATTCAAAAGAGAAAAAAAACACATTTTACCTCCACAATTTCTGATGAAAGAGGAGAAGAACTCCTCTATAATGGTAAAAAGATATCAGATTTTACCACACATCCAGATATAGGGAGAGTAATATGAAATCTTTGGCTCAAACGAGAGCTTCCAGACTATGCATGTCAGTTTATAAATACCGTTATCGTACTTATCGCCGATCATGGTCCAGCTGTATCTGGAGCACAAAATACTATCGTTACAGCTCGAGCTTGAAATGACTTAAAATCATCACTTATTTCTGGACTTGCAACAATATGACCACGCTTTGGATGAGCGATTGATGGAGCTTGAAAATATTGGTTAGAATCCGTTTACTCAAATGTAAATGCAGAAGATTTTATTCAAACAATGAAAACTTCATGAGAAAATATTCCAGGAATTGGTCATAAAGTAAAATCAAAATTTAATCCAGACAAGAGATGTGAAATACTAAATACTCTTGCTTGAGATTTCCCTATTTCGAAACATCTCGACTTTGCAAAATCAGTAGAAACACTGACCCTTGAAAAAAAATCTAATCTGATACTGAATGTCGATGGCTATATTGCTGCAATGCTCCTGGATATTTTTGAAGATATTGGAATGAGTTATGATGAGAAAAAAATGTACGTCGAAGCTTGAATCTTTAATGGGCTCTTCTTGCTCGCTCGTACTATTGGTTTTATTGGGCACGCGATTGATCAAAAAAGACTCGGAGAAGGACTCTACCGTACTGCTTGGGAAGATATTTTGTATACTGATTAGAATAATAAAAAAGAGCTATTAAGCTCTTTTTTTATTATTCTCCCCACCTTTTAAAACTAGGACAGTCTTGAATAACATTAATGAGGGCAAAACCTGGATATTCAATGGCTTCTTTGATAAGTTCTTTCAGTCACTTGAAATCTTTTGAATGTCCCATCTTTGCGAAACCGCAGCCAGCGTCTGTTGCGAGTTTTAGAGCGTCAATAGGAGCTGTTGTATTTCCATTAGGAGTTGTCTTTGTCTTAGCCCCAAGTGGAGTCGTTGGACTTGCTTGTCCTGTAGTAAGAGCGTAGTTTTCGTTATCAAAGACAATATAGACCATATCTATATTTCTACGACATGCATGTATAAAATGCCCCATCCCAATTCCATACCCATCTCCGTCTCATCACATGATAACAACCGTAAGGTCATCGTTTGCAAGTTTTACTCACGTTGCAAATGGTACAGCTCGTCCGTGTAAGGTTTCAGCAGCATATCCATCAACATACTGACTCGCTTTTCCTGAGCATCACACTCCCGAAACTACGACTCTATTATGAGAAGCAATCTCAAGTTCTTTAAAAGCATTTTTCAGTGCCATAATAATCAGGAAGTCTCAACATCCTGGACACCACTGTATGTTTGTTAATCAACTTCTCATAATTTAGTTTTTTAGTGTTTCAAAGTCTTCGTAATAAAACGGATAGAG
Source organism: bacterium (assembly GCA_024635485.1). Taxonomy (GTDB): domain Bacteria; phylum Patescibacteriota; class Gracilibacteria; order BD1-5; family UBA6164; genus JAACSU01. The sequence goes on from JAGXIV010000023.1 coordinate 15,614, forward strand.
ATCATATTTTCTGAGGTTTCTAATAGTGAGTCCATCTATATATTTGAGTCCAAATTCTTTAGATATGTAATTTTCGAGTTGTCCCCCGTAATTTCATTCAACAAAAATAACTTCCTGCTTGTCTTTTATTTCTGCTAAGAGTCTTTCGTCAAGAGGTTTTAAGAAATGAATGATAATAAGTCCAAATTCTGGATTATTTTTTACAAATTCTTTTGCGGTATAGATTGTATAACTTGTGGTTATGATTATTTTTTGTGCTTCACCATTAAATACTTCATATCATTGTATTCATTCTCTCCCAAAAAAATTATTCAACTTTTTCATTCTTTTTTGAGTCATCACAACTTTCATTGCTGAATCTTCAGTCGTTGCACCATACTCATCATGTTCATAACTCGTTGCTATGAAATCTCCGTCAGGAGTTCCAGGAAGTGTATAGGGAGATATTCCGTCATCGGTGAGTTCATATCGTTTGAATTCTTTGTCAGGATTCAGTTCTAATTTTCCTCTTTCTACTTCAGGAATAATGAGCTCTGATTCGAGTGTTGCTTTTCCGTCTGCAAATTGTTTATCAATGAGCACTATTACCACTGTTTGATATTTCTGAGCAAGATTGAGAGCTTGTCCTCAAGTATAATAGGCATTTTCTAAACTTGATGGAGCGATAACTATATGTTCAAACTCTCAAAAACTTGGAGTTAGTGCCATATTAAGGTCTCCTTGTTCAAAAAATGTTGGAGTTCCTGTACTTGGTCAAGCTCTTTGAGCGAGTACCATTACGAGTGGTATTTCAGCTTGCTGAGCAAAAGAAATAGACTCTACCATGAGGGCAAATCATCCACCAGATGTTCCGACCATAGATCTTTTTCACGTGAAACTCGCTCCAAGTGCTGACATAGAAACAGAAATTTCATCTTCTGCTTGTAAATATGGAACACTTCCCTCTTTAATAACTTCTGTAAGAATACTCGAAGCTGGGGTCATTGGATAAGCTGAATAATACTCAAGTTCTCACGCAATAGCTCAGAATGTAAGAGCCTTATTTCCATAGATAGTTTTTCTTGCTTCTCAGAGTCTCTTAAGAGCTCAAAATGGGTTATCTACTGTAATTTCGTATTCAGAAAATATTTTTTTAAATACTTCTATATTTTCATCTACTACTTGTTGTCACTTACGAGCAAATATTTTTCTTATTTTTGATTCTATAATTGCTTCATCTAAAGAAAAAAGTTTTGCTAATAGAGAAATGAGGTAGGTATTATCATATTTCGCGTCAATCTCTAGTGGGAGAATTTGATACTTTTCTAAAGAAATTTCTTTTTTTTCAAGTTTGAGAAGATGTTTTGAATTTATTATGATAATCGCATTATCTTTGAGAAATGGAAGAGAAAACTCAAGATTTGCAGCATCGAGGGCTACAATAACATCCACATATTTAGAAATATATTTTGAACTATCAGAAACAAAGATATCAAAATAATTGATTCATCCTTTAATAATAGATTGGTACTCTATATCTGTATTTACATGATACCCGAGTTCAGCAAACACATCAGCGATAATATCAGCTGTTGAATTCATCCCAAGACCCGCAGCTCATGTGACTCGTATATTTATTCGCATATAAATCTGTAAATAATAGGCTTTCTACTATTATGCAAAAAAAGAACTATTTTTCAAAAAATAGTTCTTTTTTCTAATTAATTTTCCAATGGTAGTCATTCATATAATTGAAATCAATCTATTATAAACTCTCAATTTGGTAAACTACTGTTCCATATTATAAAAGAAGTCTTGTCAATATTTAGAATACAACTACTTGTGATTTTTTTCCATTTGTTTGAAACTTTATCACTTTTTCTCAAGCAATTGTCATCTCAACTTCCATTTTGTACAGATAGAGTTAAATTAATATCACTTGCACTCAGACTCTTCGCAAAAAATTCAACCGTATAATTTTTTCATACTGTAAGTATATTATCTTTGTTAGAATATATTCATCAATAATTTCCAACATTTTGAGTCGATCTAGAAATAATTTTTATACTTTTTTCTCAAATATTTCACTCTAAATATTCTGAAATAGTAGAATTATTATAAGCTATTATTCAATTAGTATTGTTTTCAAAATTTCAAAATCATTCAATATTTTTGAGTATATTATTTTTTACCAAATAACTATTCTTTTCCATATCACAATATACCTCAATTTCTTCTCAAAATCTATCTAGGATATAATCTCAATTTCACTGTGATTGACCTGTTTGCTTTATTCTTTTACAACTTCATTTTGGATTCGTGAGATACAATGATGAACCAGTTCATGTGACGGTCTCTTCATTAGATATATAAGAATTATAAATACTATTTGTTAATAATATATCTAGATATCCTGAACCACTGAGTATAGAACTTACTTCTTGTACTGGTGTATTTGTATCTACTTCTGTCAGTACTCATAGTTTTCGTCCATACACTTTTGGAAATCTGCTGGAATAATCTGCTGCAAAAGTCGTATTAGTAATTGTATTATTCAATGCTATACTTCCTGCTTCTTCCATCAGTGCCATAAGTTGAAGGCTCTTTCTGTCTTTGGTAAGATAGTAGGTATAGAATGAGTCATCTTTTGGGTCTTTTCCTCAGTTTGTATAATCTATGGTTTCTAAAACATCTGTTCAAACATATCATTGGTAGGCAATAACGTTACTCGCTCAACTCGCAGTTATTTCAATATAATCATCTGGAAGTGGCAGAGATTTAGTGGTTGCATAGACTTGAAGTGAATCAGAGAGTTTTGTGAGTTGAGAATATCTATTAGAATCTCGTGCTCAAGTGAGATAGTTTGAGTAGCTGACAAATCATACCGTCGATAAAATACCTATAATCGTAATAACGACTATGAGTTCTACAAGGGTGAAGGCTGGGAAATAGTAATTTTTCATTATTTTTTATTATTTATTTTTTAAGTTCTACCGAGTAGTAAGTCCCCTTAAATGAATAAGAATTCCTAGACCAATTATCTCAAAACGCTGTAGCTCCATCACATCTAGGTTGTAAAAGTAATTTATATAATAATATTGGTTCTGAATCAGTTAGTGGTAGTCAATTTGTTCAACACCTTCCAGCATTAGACGTAGTACAAGTAATAGTATCAAAAGTCGTTTCAGATAATTTCATTACAGTATTATCTCCAGCATTAAAATTTAAATGCAGATTATAATCTGAAAAATCAATCATTTTTTTTCAATAGATATAATGTTTTGGAGTAGAATCATCCCCCTTATAATAAAATTCCAAATCTGTTTCAATAATATAATCTTTAAATCAAGATGTAAAAATCTCCTTCATGAGTGATAATTCTTCTTCTGAAAATAATACAATATCTATACATTTTTCATTCTCATTTAGATAATTCCATCTTCAAATTGAACTAAATACTATTCCTCCATCTTTTGATAATTTAATATTTTTAGATCAATATTTATTTAAAAATTCAATTCAAGCAATTTTAGTTCATGATCATGTGACTACTAAATCGTTAGAAATATAAGAATTATATTCTTTACTGGTTTTTACAATATCTAAGTATCAAGACCCACTAAGTATACTACTCAGTTCCTGAACGGGTGTATTCGTATCTACTTCTGTCAGTACTCAAAGTTTTTTCCCATATACTTTTGGAAATCTACTGGAATAATCTGCTGCAAAAGTGGTATTGCTGATTGTATTTTGAGTAACGCTTCCTGCTTCTTCCATGAGTGCCATGAGTTGAAGGCTCTTTCTGTCTTTTGTGAGATAGTAGGTATAGAATGAGTCATCTTTGGGATCTTTTCCTCCATTTGTATAATCTATGGTTTCTAAAACATCTGTTCCTACATACCCTTGGTAAGCAATAACATTGGTAGCTCAACTCGCAGTAATCTCTATATAATAATCTGGAAGTGGCAGAGATTTAGTGGTTGCATAGACTTGGAGTGAATCACTTAGTTTTGTCAGTTGTGAATATCTATTTGAATCTCGTGCTCAAGTAAGGTAATTAGAGTAACTTACAAATCATACCGTTGATAATATACCTATAATGGTAATAACTACAATGAGTTCTACGAGAGTGAAGGCTGGGAATTTATATTTCATAATTATTATTTTTGAGCTAATATATTATCTCTCAGAATAAAGCTTTTCTATTTGAGATTTTGAAAGCACAGTATTAAAGACTTTTATTTCATCAATATATCCATCAAACTGAGTTTCTAGAGTACCTGCTCCTCATATAAATATTCTATCATTTGAAGTGAACTCTAAATTTAAAGTATTCTTAGATTCATATTCATTTCAATCTATATATAGTGTTAAATTATTATTTTTAAAAGTAAAAAGTACATGTGTCCATCTATTTGTCATACTACTTATTCAAGAAAATCAAGTAAATTGTAAACTTTCAGATACACCTCTTTCAATAAACGTAATAGTATTTTCATCAGTTATCTGTAGAGAGTAATTTATAGTTGAAAGTGAATTTCATTTTATAAAAATAAGATTTTTTGTACCATAATAACCAACCGTGTGATAAGAAGTTGGATTAATCCAAGTAGAAATTGTAAAATTGTTTATTAAGTCCAACTTTGAAGCACCTAAGGAACTATTGTTTCTAAAGTCTTGATTAACTCAATTAAATTGAGTAAAAGTATTTCAATTATTGGATATTTTTCCAATTTCAATTCAGTTAGTATTGTTCAAAGCTTGAATATTTTGAGTTAGGTCTCTTAGTGTTCCATCATTGTTTCAAGTTTCCAAATCCCAGTATCAAACTAAATTTTCTCCAATATTAAGCTGATTTAATGGACTATGTTTAAGTATAGAAAGACTTGTTCAAGTTCAACTTATAACATTATTATTATCTATAAATGAGATATAGTTATTAGAAGTAAATACAATATCCAAAGATCAATTTGCAATATTTATAGGTACTTCTTGAGCTGGAACATTCAGTGTCACATCTTCTCAAGAAACTAAAATTCACAGTTTTTTCCCATATACTTTTGGAAATCTACTGGAATAATCTGCTGCAAAAGTTGTATTACTAATCCTATTATTAGCTACACTTCCTGCTTCTTCCATAAGAGCCATGAGTTGAAGACTCTTTCTGTCTTTTGTGAGATAGTAGGTATAGAATGAGTCATCTTTGGGATCTTTTCCTCCATTTGTATAATCTATGGTTTCTAAAACATCTGTTCCTACATACCCTTGGTACGCAATAACATTGGTAGCTCAACTCGCAGTAATCTCTATATAATCATCTGGAAGTGGCAGAGATTTAGTGGTTGCATAGACTTGAAGGGAGTCTGAGAGTTTTGTGAGTTGTGAATATCTATTAGAGTCGCGGGCTCACGTTAAGTAGTTCGAGTAGCTGACAAATCATACCGTTGATAAAATACCTATAATGGTAATTACCACTATAAGTTCTACAAGAGTGAAGGCTGGAGAGAAATTTCTATTGTATCTCATAACTCAAAATTACTTAATAAATACTATTCCTTGTTTAGCATGAAATGCTCAATAAGTGGAACTATAACCAGCTGTATTGAGTTGATTAGAAAAGAGTCAGTAATTAGAAGTTGCAGGAGAATCTCGAAACCAAATTGAGCTAACACTACTTGCGTTTCACCAATATGGAAACATTCTACAATGATTCCAAGTTTTTTCAGTAACTGTAAGTCATGAGCTTATAATAAGCTTACAATTAGAAGTTGCATAAGTAACTGCTGAAGTAGAATCTAAATCATCTGAGTTAACGTTGAATGTTATTGCATAGTCAATATCTTTTCAGCTTGTATATCTTCATACCATTATTTGATTAAAATTCATAGATTCTGAAATTTTTCAAAGTGAATAATGAATTGAATCATTATTTACACTTCAATATGAAACTCACCATCAAATATTTCATGTTGATCATATTGCACTTCTTCATACCATCAACCATCCACCTCATTCTGTTTCCATATCACAATACACTTCCAAATTTTCTCAAACTGGTGAAATAGTATAGATTCAATTTCAATTACTTCCTCAGGTTTGTTTTATTCGCTTACAACTAGCTTCTGGATTTGCACTGATAAGTGAAGATCACGTTCCAGTAATTATATCTCATGATTCATTACTAATAATTGCATTATAAATATTCGTAGTTTTCGCTATATCTAAATATCCTGAACCACTGAGTATAGAACTCACTTCTTGAACTGGTGTATTTGTATCTACTTCTGTCAGCACTCAGAGTTTTCGTCCATATACTTTTGGAAATCTACTCGAATAATCTGCTGCAAAAGTTGTATTAATAATTGTATTATTCAATGCTACACTTCCTGCTTCTTCCATAAGTGCCATGAGTTGAAGACTTTTTCTGTCTTTTGTGAGATAGTAGGTATAGAATGAGTCATCTTTGGGATCTCGTCCTCAATTCGTGTAGTCTATTGTTTCTAAAACA
>JAGXIV010000024.1 GCA_024635485.1 bacterium
ATCAACTCTAAAACCATTAATTGGATTATTTTCAATCAATGCATTATCTTCATATACGGTAATTCAACTTGCAACATTTTCCATATAATTATTTATAATTTTTGCACTTTTTCCAGAACGAAAAACAATTGAATTTTTAGCTTGAGCTAACCAATCTGTAGCTGACCAATTGGCAGAATTTCAAAAACTAATGTAATTATTTTCTAGACTCACATTATCTGCTCAAAGTACATATATGGCTGTACTCACACTTGAATCAGGTAATATTTTTAAATTTTTAATTTTCACATTGGAAGATCGAATATTCAATGAGCTGACTTCTGCTTTGTTATTTATGTCTTTTGAGCCAATAGTCAAAGATCATGAATAAGTCTTTGTAATATTTATACCCTCATATTTTCAAGCATTGAGAAGTATTGTTTCTCAACCAAGTGCTTGAGATATTGAAGATGATAGTTCGGTAGAATTTGATACTACAATTGTAGGAGCTGTAACTTGAGTTGTAGTCGTAGTACCTTCAAGTACTGGGTCCGTATTAGAAGTAGAAGTTTTAGGTGCAGTAGTTTCTGTATTTGTTGTCACTGGAGCATTAAAATCAAAATAAGGTGTTTTATTAGTGTTTGAACTTAAAACGACGAGGCTAGTATTGGAAGTATCAATATCGAGTGATTCTACAAATGGATGAAAGCGAATTTTATGCACTGAGGTGTCTCCATAATTAGAGGCTGGAACCAGCAGTCAGTAATCAATAGAATCTCTGAGTGAAGTAAGAATTGAGCCATTAATAATTTCTCAGGTTCGTATTTTAAAGGTCAATCTATTTTTTGAATTATTTATATTTACTCTCACCGAGTCTTTATCAAGCAAAGAATAAGAATCGATAATAATATCACTCGGAAAACCAGAAAATCATCACTTTGTAAGTTGATATGGAAAATAACTTTGAACATTTTCAACAAATTTTGGAATAGTTTGAGCAGGAGTATAGGTCTGATTTAATAAAGAATTATCATCTTGCAAAGATCATTTTAGTCCTGAGAAATTGATATCTAAAAATCATGAACTATTATATTGATAAGAGGAGACATAGGGAGTTTCAGAGTATCATTTCGTCATAATATCAAATAATTGATATCACATATTTTCACCCATTATTCTGTATCAGAGACTATTTAAATGTCCTCAGACTGCATCAGTATTTCTTTGTGGATATTTTATATTATATGCATATTCTGGATATCAATAATGAACATCCGACCTATCACGAACGAGCTTTGATTGTGCTCATGGAGTTGTATAAGCATATCGAGAGACTTGATTAATCATCGAAACTACTTTAACTTGTTTTCAATATATGACTGATAAATCAGCTTCTAACATATCAATAATATGACCAAGATGATAATCATAACCATATGGAAGTGAACCTGTGTTTGATTGTCCTTGTGTCCAATTAAAAAATATAGTAGTAGCAAGTATTTCTCATTTTGAATCTGCTATAGCTTTACTTTGTTTAAACTCTTTTATCATATTCGTATATCAAAGTGGTTCAGATTTACCACTTGAAGATATTTTAGGAGCGAGTGTTCCATCATCAATATAAATATCGTAGTTTGTTCCGTTAAAAAGTGCAAAACTATATTTTGTGTCTACTTTTGCTGCAGCTTCACTCAGAGTTCAGGATTTAAATATATGTTCTGGTCGAACAGCAAGTTCTTGAACCGACCTCCCTCAAATCCCTGAGTTTTGACTTAAAAAATCTGGAGAGTCTCAATAGGCGTTAATAAAATTTTGAACAGTTCTCTCAAGCATTCCCTGGTCATGACTTCGAGAATTAATAGATGCAAGAGTGACAAAATCATCTCAGGAAGAATTCAGGGTACGAATATGTTGACTCCAGAGAGTATTTTCTGGTCCGTGAGCATCAGGAGATAGTATTCATCCTGCTCACACAGAAACTGACTGTCCATAGGAAATAACAGGTATAATACCAAATTTTGAATAATTTCAGCTTCAAGAATTACTTATACTTGAGCTACTTAAAATAGTTGTACTATTATCTTTTATAGATTCTTTATTTGTTATAAACTTATTCCACAGAGCATCAGCAAGTGGGACTCTATATCGAGCATAAGCTCATGCATCCCTATCAGTTCCATCTAAAAGAGGAAATCTCCCAATTCCATCACTCGAATCCTTATCAAGTATACATCCACCATTTCAATCTGGGCCATAGGTAACTCATCTATTTGCTGTATTTCCATCAAAAGGAGCACAAATATCTCACGCAGTCCATTTTCAATGTTCTACATATCTATAGGTCACATCAATATTATCTTGATCGTTCCAAACTGCTTGAAGTTCTGGCATTAATTTCATCGCAACAACATTTGCTTTCCAAAGTGCTGCATTAATAGGTATAAGATATGAATCCCCTGCTTTTGGGCCTCAATCAATAAGTCCATAAGGATCTCTATTCGTTCGAAAACCTGTTCCATCTTCTAAAAGTGTCCAATATTGTCTCTCACTTCCTCATTTTTCATCTCCAAGTAAAGCAAGTCATTGTCAATTATTAGCTTTTGAACTAAAATATGAGTGATCATTTTCTGAAAATATATTATCTGTAGCACCACTTACGAGATTTTTCATTTCGCTATCATTCAATAGTACACCAGCATAAGCAAGTACTATTTTTCTTCCATTTTCATGTCATCCATTTCAAGGAAATCTTGTCCCAGCTTCAAGCATCATTCACTCTAAATCGATACCATACTGTACAAGTTGAGTTACACTTGATACTTTATCCTGTGTAGGATCATCAAGCATAGTTCTTAGAATTGCTGTTCCTATCCTATTCATCATATCTCATCCATAATTTGGCATATGGTCAATTGGGTGAATATTTCTACTTTGATAATCAGTAATATGATCTAACCAAGGACGAGAAAAATATGAATAAACTGTATCTAAGGAAGGAATATTTCCCCCATCTATACTGTAATTTGGAATATCAGTATTTGTATATTTTGGAAATGTGAGAGTACCAGGAACAACTTGAGGGAGTAAATTCCAATTAATATCTCATAGTGTATATTCTCTTTTTGTATTTCAAGCATAAGCTGGTCGAAAAGCGTCATCACTTGGAGCTTGTGATACTACCGTCAAAATAGAAGCTTCTTTCGTACAAGGACGGCAGTTTGAAACACTAGCATCTACTGAGACTGTTTTTACCAGTGAATCTCAAGCTTTTGCTAAATAAGGGAGTTGTAAAAGAGTAGCAGAATTATAGAGAGGACTACGTATATCAAAAGCCTGACTTTTACTAGAGATAATATTACGCTCCAGTCCATGAAGACCAGCTGAAGCATCTGGACTCACGCTTATGATTTCAACAGGTCACACAACCCAATAACCTCAGGAAATATATTTCCCATATGCAACAGGATTTTTAAAATTCCAAGTAATTCAATAATCACTTATTTTACTGCTTGTACCTATTTCATTGGCATGAGTCATTGGAGTCTGAATATCTATACTAATATCAAGAAATGATATAGGAGAAACTATTAAAACTGCAATGAGCCAATGTAAATGCAAATGCTTATCTCAAAATATTTTTCTAAAAGAATTTCTATAGAGAGCTCTTATGTTATTAATCATAGTATATCATAAATTATAATACTAATAGAGTACCATATTAAATAGAACTGATGTAGGATATGTAAATATAGTATGATTTTTTAGTTTGACAATGTAAGAATTTCTGAGCTATGTTTTTGTATTTTTTATATATTGATTATAGTATAAAGAATTATAATTGAGGATATATAAATAGAAAATAATAAATATATGAAAACAAGAACTGATGACATAGATTCAAATCCTCAAGTATTACAAATCCCTAAAAGTATACAGGATGATATTATGGATAAGTGATTTCATTTATATAAATGGATCAGTCCAGATGAAGTAAAATTATCAATAGAGAGGGATTTTTTACATACTATAAGTAAAATTGGAATTCCACTTGCAGTAATTTCAGTTTTAGCGTGACTTATTTCTGGACTCAATATTTTTATATTTTTCGTTACAATCGCTTTATGAGTTTTATTGATGTTTCTCTATCTTTTTTATCTCTCAATAAGACGCTCTTCCCTGCTCTCAAAATCTGCATTTGTCGTTATGACTGACAGCTCTATCTCTCTTGGTTGAAAAGTACATAAGCTCTCTGATATAAGCTGACTTGAGTCAGATATTTCTCAAGTATCAAAAACCTTTGAAGAAGATTTATTTTGAGAATCAAAACTTTCTGGATCAAAAAAAACTCTCACAAAGGCCATTATGGATCAACTTTTCGGTTGATATGGGATGATACTGAAAGGATTTTCTGGATCAAGAAGCAGAGATAGTGAAAAGGCTATTTTACTCATCATAGCCCTCTATACATTGTATGCAGCTATTATGGCTTGTGTCTACTTTGTATGAGTATTATTTCTTTGGGTACTATGAACACTTATCACTTGGATAAATAAAAAATACCTTATTAAAAAAGGACATGATGTTATAAAAATTAACGAACTATTTGCTACTCTTGATAGAAGCTCTGAAGATATATATGGAGAAAAACAAAATCTCGAACTAGTTTTAACACAAGCATATAATAATAATTGGAAAGATGGTTTACTCTTAGAAATAAACCAGTGAATAAATCATATTAATTCTAAAACACAAGATGCCATTGAGAGTGTTATTGAACTCAAAGATACCATTGAAAAATCTCGGTATAATGATATGTTTTCTTTCCCAGTTTATAATGCTTGGATTAAAAAACAAATCTGAAAACCTCTCGAACAAATACTAGCACTACTTGAAAAAAATCTTTCTATATTAATTCAAACGAGTAAAGAAATTGAAATACAAATATCTCAAACGGAAAGAATTGAATATAAATCAGGCCTTGAATTACAACTTCAAAGAATAGAAATACAAAAAAGAGAAATAGAAAAATTTATTCCTGAACTCCAAGCATCTCTGGAAAAATTAAAATAGTTTTTTGCGTAATATAAAAAAATATTATATGATGTCGTATAATTTAAAAAACTACTATGCAGGAACACATACTCAAAAAATCTAATACGGAACTTGAGCAAACTCACCGTTTAGTTGAGAACTATAAGAATATAAATTTAAAAGAGTTAATATACTCTTTATTTTGAATAAGTTTCAAAAACAAACTTATTGCTTATGCAGAAAAAAAAGAAGAAATATTACTCAATTATTCTTCCCTTTATTCAGATATCTGAAAAGATATTCTAGATCCTAAAGCTCAGGCTATAGATCTAGAAAGTGTAAGAAAAAGTATTAGTTATATAACTGAAATGATGAAAGAATGTGGAGATATTCTAGAAACACTCATATCACACAGTTCGACTCAACATGAAATAATAGAACACGAAAAAATATTTTTTGTAGAACTCCTGAGTAGTTTTCACGATGATTTAAAGGGGTGGATTTGAGCTCATGAAAAAGAAATTTTTTGAGAAATTAGCATACTCGATTCTGCACAGTCTTCTTCCCCCCTCATAGAAGGAAAAGCACTTTTAGAACTCCAGAAAAAAAGACTCGAATCTCATCTACAAAATATACAAGAAAGTACTTAAAACTACTCTTTTATTTATTTTAAAACTCACTGTTGTGTCATCGATTCTTCAGAAACTTCAAATATTGAAGTTTGTTCTCGAGTAATTTTTGTTTTTTTCCAGTTCCCACTAGCAAACCATGCAAGACTAATTAGTGAAATTAAAATATATGTAATTGGAAATGAATACCATATTCAATTTATACCTAAATCTGTATGTTTTGAGAGGATATATGCAAGAGGAAATTGTAATACAAGTTGAGAGACAAGGGTAAGCAAAAGTGATGCAATCATATTACCACTGGCTCTAAAAACACCATTTATCGCAACTTGAATACCAAGAAAGCCAAAAGTCAGTGCAATAGTTCGAAGAAATACGGAACCAGAAGCTATAACCTCAGTTTCTCAAGGAATAAAAAATCAAATTAAAGCAGGAGCAAATATGAATACGATGAGTCATAAAACAGTTAAAAATCCAAATGAAATCAAAATGCTCATTTTTGCAATATCAGAAGCTCGCTGCATATTTTTAGCACCAATATTTTGTCCTATAAGTGCTGCATTTGCCATAGAAAGACCAAGAGCAGGAATCATAACAATTTGTAATATATTTCATCCAGCTCAATAGGCAGCAATCGCTTGAGTTCCAAAACTTGTAATCAAAAAAGTCATGAGTATAAGTCAAAAAGCTCGTGAGGACATTTCTATAGAAGCAGGAAATCAAAGATTAAATGCTTGTTTGATATAAGAAAAATCTGGTTTTAGATCTTTAAATTTAAGTTCGATTCCATATTTTCCACTCAGTAACACAAAAATTCAAATAATCGAAGCAAGCGCTTGAGTGATAAATGTTGCTATCGCTGCTCCGGAAACTCAAAATCCAGTAATAGGACCGTATCCAAATATTAAGAGCGGATCTAAAACAAAATTTAGAAGCACGGTTCATAACACTATATATACTGGAAGTTTCACTTCTCATACTCCGCGCATAATAGATTGAAACATTACAAATCAAAAGACAAAAACAATCCCTATAAAAGAAACTCGCATGAAGCTCAGAGCTCATGGAAATACGTCAGGAGCTACTCCCATAAGATTAAGAATTCCTCCAGCAAAAGTATATCAGATAGCTGAAAGTACGAGTGATACGAGCACAATCATGAGAAGTGTTTGAGCTGCAACATGATTCACCATTTTTTGATTTTTCTGACCTACATATTGAGCAATGAGTGTAGAACCTGCAATAGCAAAACCAGTTCAAATTGAAATAAGTAAAAAGACGACAGGAAAACTGACAGAAACAGCAGCTACCGCATTTGCACCAAGTTTTCAAACCCAATACGCGTCTATAATTTGGTAGGCACTTTGGAGTAGATTCGCTATTAAAATCGGTATTGTTAAAGTGAAAAGTGCTTTAATTATTGATCCATTTAAAGAGAGTTCTAAATTTTTATTTTGTTTCATTATTAAATATTATTTTTAAATCAGAAAAGCATTCTATTCTGGAAAAATAAAAATCAAGTTAAAATTCATACTTTTCCTACTTTTCCTACATTTCATTTACCATTCAAGTTATTTTCATATGAAATTTACTTTGAGACTCTTTTATATAAGATGATACTATAAGTCTCTAACATTCATTATATGACAAAAAAAGATACCTGATTTGATTCATTTTTTCAAGCAGTAACAACCACTCCTGAATTTAAAAAAGTAGTAGAAAAAGATTGGAGTTGAGATCTCTCTGAAGCACTCAAAAAAATGGAAGCTTCTGTCGCAAAAGCCTGAGATATAACCAAGGCTTTTGAGAATACTTTTGCAACTCCAGAAGCAAAAGAAATATGAAATAATATGAGTTCAGATATCGGTGAAGTCTCTCAAAAATCAATAAAAAATGCTTGAGATGATGAAACGCGAAAACTTAGCATAGAACCAGAATATTTCACTATGAAAAATCCTGATACATGGGGTTTTAAAGGGCTTGCAGGAATGCAAAAACTCAAAGAAGAACTCAGAGATGGATTTATAAAACCACTGCAATTTTTGTTTCTCGTTCGAAATCTCAAAGAAAAATACGAAAATATGCCCGATTCTGAGATTGATACGCAGGAAGAAAAAAAGGAAAAAATGCTCGTTGATCTCTACGCAAGTTATGAAGCATTTCAAGTAGGAATACCAACAGGTATGCTCTTGTACTGACCTCCAGGAACTGGTAAAACCTTTCTTACGAAGAAACTTGCTCAGGAACTAGGGGCTTGACTCATCACAAAATCAGTATGAGAATTTGGATCTAGTTATCTCCATGAAACCAGTAAAAATATTAGAGAGTTTTTTGCTGCAGCAAAACAAGCCAGTGAGAAATGACCAATTATTCTGTTTTTAGATGAAATTGATTCTCTCGTATCTAAAAGAGATAACAAGGTAGATGCTAATAAAGCAGAAGAAGTATCACAATTTCTCCAAGAATTTAACAAACTGGAAGAAGCTCCCAATCTCATTGTCATAGCTGCAACCAATCGTCCAGATCATTTAGACAGTGCGATACTTCGTTCTGGTCGACTTGATAAAAAGTTTTATATCTGAGCCCCTGATTCTGAAGCTCGAGCAGAACTCTTTGAAATATTTATAGAAAAGCAAAAACGACCTCACGCAAAACTGAGTTACTCTAAACTTGCAGAATTTACTGAGGGATATGTTGCTGCAGACATAGAAGCTATTGTCGAAGAAGCAAGCCGTGATGCGAGTAAAAATATAATTGAACTTGCTGAAAAAATACAAGCACACGATGGAGATATCAGCGAATTTAAAGAAGCGCTACAAAAGCATGAAATAACTCAGTGACTTCTTGAAATTGCTATTTCAGAAACTACTCCCTCACTCAAAATGGTAGATATGTCAGTATTTGAAAATTGGGAAAAGACAATTGATACATAAAACTTTTTAAAATAATTTTAGACAATAAATTAATCTAACTTCAAGGAGTAATTTAAAAAAATACTTACAAGATTCTCACTTAAAGATATATTATATTGAAACTATCCTTTAAGATGCTTTCATGAATAGTGTATTTAAAAAACAAAAACTTACTGCTTTTACCTTAGTAGAACTCATTGTTGTTATAACTATACTTGCAATATTATGAACTATTGGATTCATATCAATACAAAAATATGCACAGTATGCAAGAGAGTCTCGCAGACTTTCAGACATGAAAACCATAGAAAAATGATTGGAGCTATTTAAGACATCAAATTCATATTATCCCGATCCTGAAAACTCTACTTCAGTTACTTATAGTGGCTCAATACTCTTTACTCAATGAATTATCTGAGAAAAAGTATCTGGAACAATTCGAGTAAATCCACTTCCTGTGGATCCAATTTCAAATCTACCCTATGCTTACTCTGTTTCAGCCAATAGATTTGAATATCAAATCGCCTGAGTTTTTGAAAATCCAGTTTCTAGTATATGACTTGTGTGAACACAAGAAACCTATGCTGCAAAAAGAACAGGCTATGTTCGACTGTGATGACAATATAATTGAGTTTTAACACTGAGTAACACTGGATGATTGAGCTATGTTTTAGCACTCCCATCGCTCTTTACTGCAGATTTTACAAATCCAGATATTACGAGTATTTATGCAAATAGAAATATTATCATAAATGGAGGAACAAATCTCCCAGCTCATTATTCTAGTCTCGTTTGATCAGAAGAACTTTCATATACTATGACATGAGGCGTAAATTTTTGAAATCCAAATTTTATAGTTTTTTCATGAGATCTAGAAAGTCTTATAAATGAAGCACCTCGACTCAGTTTCTTTAAAAATTTATACAGTATCTATACGACAGGAGATACAGTAAATAATAAATATTATGATGAAATTACACAATTAAATCCTAATGTAGATCCGACAAAAGCAAAAAACTATGTTGCAGATGTAATATGATACGGAGTAGCTGGACTCTATGTCGAAAACTTTAATGATCGAGTTATCCGAGGAGCCATTGACTGGTTTAATATCTTTAGTTTTTGAGATGTTGGTTTATTATCAAACGGTATAGAAGCAATAGCTGAATGAATTAATGGTGAGATGGTTTTTTGAAGTGATGTTTGAGTAAGTATACTCAAAGATAATACGTGGAAAAATTTCACAGGAAGTAATACGGCAAATGGACTTAAAAATGATGTAGTGAGGAGAGTATATATTGATCCTGATACATGAGATTATTATTTTTCTCATAATTTATGAGTCAGTAAGTATGATGGAACGGCTTGGACTCAGTATCAATTTGGAGGTTTAATTTGAACTTCATGAGCGTGAAATGTCACAAAAGATAAGAATTGAAACTTTTGGATACGAACATGAAAATGACTCATCAAAATAGAAAATGGCACTATGACAGCTATCACGACAACATTGGCTGATCCAAATTTATCATGAGATTTTATTATAAACCCAGCTAAGGATACTCTTTATATTCCTTCAAAAACTTGAGTGGTAGTTTACAACATAGATGCAAACACTTCTACTATTTATAATTATACAAACTCTGACGTATTTTGTGAGACCTGTGGTTGAAATAATGTAGTGTATGAACTACTGCTTTGAAATAACTGAGATGTTTGGATGGATAAGCATTATCAAGAATTATATAATATGAATCTTACGACAGGGAGTGGTACAAGATATACAGATCTCAGAAATGGATCAACATTTTGAAGAACAAACAGAGCAGACTTAGCAAAGGATAATGCTTGAAAACTTCATTTTCCTACCTGAGAAAATATTTCAACATTTGATGGAACAAGCTGGTGACTCATTACTCCAGCAGATGGTATGGTAGGGTGAGAGAAATCATTCGCTTTTTTCGATAAAAAAAATGAGCTTTGGGTTTGAAGTAGATCAGAATGAATCTCAAAATTTAATGGTTCTAACTGGACATCATATTCTGTGAGTCCTACGCTCGCAACCAATACAATCTACGATATTTATATAGACTCTGATTCTAAAGTATGGATTTGAACAGATATATGATTTTATATTATAAATACCGATAAGACTTGGAAACTTTATAGTACTTCTAATCTTGCTTTGTCGCGAAGTGAAATAAAGCGTTTTTACGAATATAATTGAAAATTATTTTTATCTCATGGATATGGTATGAGTCTACTCAATCCTCAAACAATGGAAGTGATAAAAACATTTAATGAACCAGGTTGATCATTTTACACAGATACGCTTTGAGAACTCTGGCTTGCAACGTATAATTGAGTGAAAAAATATGATTGAACATCATTTAATCTAGTTTATAGTACTTGAAATTGAGATAATATACTGAGTTCAAATGTACATGATATGACACAAGATATTGATGGAAACTTTTGGTTTGCGACACAATCAGGTGTGAGTAAACTTGAATGAACTACTTGGGTTAACTATCCTTGAGAATACCCAAATCAAATAGAATTCTATAATGGATCAATATTTGTAAATGGAAATAAGGGTTTAAGAAAATTTGATGGAGTCGCTTTCAAAACGTATACAAGTTCAGATTGAATTCCATCTAGTACTATAACTGATTTGATTGTAGATGATAAAGATAATCTTTGGCTATGAACTGACAAGTGAATTGCTATATATCTTCCAGAAACAGAAAAATTTAAGACCTACGATAGCACCATTGGAATAATCAATGACTCTATAAATTCAATTTTCATAAAATGAAAAGAAGTCTGGCTTGCTACAGCAGGTTGAATTGCAAAATGAGTTTTGAAACAATAGCTTCTTACAATTCTCTCACAGTCAAAGATTATAGTATAACAATTATTTCATTACTCTAAATCTTATGCCTGAAATGACTGAATATCTAGAAAATCTCTATGCTGCTCTTAAAGAGAAAGATTTTGCAAAAATCGAAGAAATTTGAGTATTTGTAGAGGATGATGACCAATATGATTATGAATCACATGATGTGAGAGAAATAAACTTACTCGTTGATGATTATGTTAAAAATAGAAATGATATCAGTCGAGAAAAAGCGCTCATACTCATTGACGAATTTGATATCTGAGATAAAAAAGATGAGTACGCAACAACTGACTATTAAAATTTTGTAAATATAGATTTTTATCTATAATGCTTCAAAGCGTTAGAGCAGCTATCCCCTGCAAGCTTGAGGAAGAACAGATTAATCTCAGTAGAACCTCACGAAGTCGCAACACTTCGATAAAAAATAAATCAAGCACAGCTTTAGGTGGTACCTTCATTGAAAAATGACCTCAAAGCATACAAACTCTTATTTTGTATGCTTTTTTTATGCTTACTCTCGAGAACATCACCGCAGCAAAACATAGATTTTGAAAAGTTGTCAAAGATACTCCTTTACAGTATAGTGACCGACTTTCAAAAAAATATGGAGCTGAAATTTACCTCAAACGTGAGGATCTTCAAAAAGTGAGAAGCTACAAAATTAGAGGAGCATATAATCTCATCTCTTCCCTTTCAGACACTGAAAAACAATCTTGAGTAGTTTGTGCAAGTGCTGGAAATCACGCTCAGTGATTTGCCCTCTCTTGCGCTGAACTCAAAATACAATGAGTCGTCTATATGCCTGTAACCACTCCAGAACAAAAGGTCTATAAAACTCATCAATTTTGAGGAAAATACATTAAAATAGTACTTATAGGGGATACCTTTGATGAAGCACTTTCTGCAGCAAAACAATACGAACAAGATACGTGAGCTATTTTTGTTCATCCATTTGATGATATGCGTATCATCACTGGTCAGGCAACGATGTGACTTGAAATTTATGAAAAACTTCCTGAACCAGACATGATTATTTGTCCGATTGGAGGAGGTTGAGTTATTTCAGGAATTATTACAGCACGAAATGTTCTTTGAAAAAATACAGAAATTATCTGAGTTGAACCAGAATGAGCTGCCAGTATGAAGACAAGTTTAGAAAAAAATGAGAACACGACACTCAGTAAAATAGATACATTTGTAGATGGTGCCAGTGTTGCACGAGTATGAGAACATAACTATGCAATTTGTGAGGCAAATAATATCGAAGTAATCAGCGTTCCAGAAAATAGAGTCTGTTCCACTATTCTCGAGTTCCTCAGAGAAGATGGAATCGTCCTGGAACCAGCTGGAGCCATTGAATCTGACGCACTGAAATCATTGTCTGAAAGAATAAAAGGAAAGAAAATAGTCGTCATAGTTTCTGGATGAAATCTCGATTTTGAACGACTTCCAGAAATCAAAGAGCGTTCTCTCAGGTATGAGTGAAAAAAGAGATACTACCTCGTTAAATTCCCACAGAGACCAGGCGCTCTCAAATCATTTCTTGAGTTTCTCTGACCTGATGATGATATAGCTCGTTTTGAATATATGAAAAAATCAAACCGGAATACAGCTCCTGTAATGATAGGCATAGAAGCACTGTGAAATCAGAATTTTGAAGCAATTGAGCAAAATATGCAAGCATGAGGGTTTCAGTTTGAAAATATTACCAATAATGATCTTTATTTTAATCTTTTAGTATAGTGATATGAAGTATCCAACTGCGCTTTGACCCTATTCTCCCTTTGTGAAAGTGTGAAACTTCATATACTTTTCTGGACAAATTGGTTTATGTCCCGATACTATGAAACTAGAAGCTACAGTAGAGTCTCAAACGAAACAAGTTTGTGAAAATATTCTTTGAGTGTGTGAAGCCACTTGAGTCGAGATAGATAATATATTTAAAACAACTATCTTTCTCACTCAAATGTGAGACTTTGCAAAAGTAAATGAAATATATGGAAAATATTTTTTACACAAGCCAGCACGAAGCTGTGTTGCTGTCAAAGAGCTCCCAGTATGAGCACAAGTTGAAATAGAATGTATAGCGTATAAATAAAAAATAGAATGGAAAAAGAAAAAGTATGTCAATTATGAGGTAAAGTTCTAGAAGATTCAGAAGTGATGCGACTTCAATGCTGACTTATGAGAGAATATAATAAAAGAAAGCATTTAAAATCTCACGAGTGAGCGAAGCAATGGGTAGATAATTATTCTGATAAGTGTAGAAAAATACTCGAAGAGTGAGTGACTGATGTACAAGATTTAACACATCAATTATACTGATAATATTTGTCCGAAAAGACATAAAACTAGATTCCTATCCTGAATCCTTTCCTTTAAGTCTAAAGGAAAGGGGCTACAATTGATTTTGGAAGGGTGGCTGAGTGGTTGAAAGCGCACGCCTGGAAAGTGTGTAAACGGTATACCCGTTTCGCGAGTTCGAATCTCGTCCCTTCCTCCATACATACAAAACTAGGACGTGATGAGAAGTTTAAGCCATCGGGTAAATCTCATCTCGACCACAATTTTATTATTAAAAAAATATATGACTGCAGACTCCTACTCTGATTTTCTCGAAAAACTTCGAGATGCCCTCGAAAATAAACAAAAACAAAGTGTTGATTATCTTCTAGAATATGCTTTTAGTGGAGCACTTGCACAGGATGAAGTTGACGCGATTGAGGATATAATCTCAGAAGCAACTCTCTATCTCGAGCTCTGAGAAGATGATTATAGAGAAACAGCTATTAAATATATTGATAAGCTCGAAGAAAATTAGAGTATTGCTTGCTTGAATTGATTTTTTTTTAATATTCCTCGCTTGAATTCTCTCCTTTTAGACAAAAGGAAAGAGGCTGCATAATTTGTTCTTGAATAATATAAACATGATAGTACCTGATATTATAAAACAAGCTGCGAGAGATTTACGTAAGAATATGACTCCAGCTGAACAACATTTATGGGAATATATAAAATCTTGAAAGTTAGAGTGAAAAAACTTTTTGAAACAAAAACCTATATTTATGTTCGAAGAAGATTCCTGATTTCCTCGATATGTAATAGCTGATTTCATTTGTCTTGAATATAAACTCGTTATAGAGATTGATGGGAATATTCACAATACTCCTGAAGTATTAGAACTAGATATATTCAAACAAGAAATGTTATTTGAAAAATGATACACAATATTACGATTTAGAAATGAAGAAGTACTACATAATATTGATAAAGTTTTGAGTAAAATTGCAGCCTCTTTCTAAATATTCTTCCTCTGAATCTCCTCATTTTATAAAAAATGAAGAGGTCTCCACACTAGACTCCTAGAAAAATTGCAGCCTCTTTCCTTTAGACTTAAAGGAAAGAATTCAAGATAGGAATGGTGTAATATTCCTCACCTGAATCCTCTCCTTTTATAAAAAAGGAAAGGGGCTACAAGAGAGAGTTAGTCCGAAAAGACACAAACTAAAATATTTTGAGAACAGAAATAAATAGAAAATTATGGAAATATTAGAACACCTAGAAAGGAAATTACAAAATCCAAAAAATCGTTATGATTTAAAAGTATTACAAGAACTACTCCACGAAGATTTTGAAGAAATTGGATATTCTTGAAATACTCATACCAGAGAATCTACCATTGCTTCTCTCACTCAAGAAATAACGTGAGAATCTTCGATTCACTCACAAGAGTATGAATTTCATTTACTCAGCAATGAATTATCTCAAGTAATTTACAAATCAGTAGAAAAATGAGCCAACTGAGAATATACAAGATATACAAAACGGATGTCTCTCTGGATTCAAGAAAATAATACTTGGAAACTCAGATATCATCAAGCAACTCCAACAGAACAATTTGAAATTATACTCTAATATTTGTCCGAAACGACACAAAACTATAATATTTTGAAATTAGAAATAATATAATTAATAAATACTATGAAAAAAATATTATTACTGACATGGTTTTGAATAAATTTCATAATAGTTGCATTTCTATTTTGAATATACAATTCTTGAATAATTACTGTTGATTACGCATACATATTAATCTTTTGCATTAACTTTATATTAGTAATTATTTTCTGATTTATTTTATTAATCAAATCTAGTAATAAAAATTTAGAAAAAGAAATACAGATTTACCGAGAAGAAAAAAATAAATTTACAGGTGAAAAAAGAAAAATAATTAAAGAAGAAAGTGATATCAAATCTCAAGAAAATATTAGAAATTTAATTTATATTTTTATTTTCATACTAGTAATTTCAATATTATGAGAATACTGGGAACCTATTAGTAATATTTTATTATGAATAATATTCTTAGTATTTTGATGAATTTGAAGCGCTATTAATTGATTAACTTCAATTAAATGACTACTTTTTATAATAGTTGTATTACTTTTTATAATTATAAAAAAATTAAATAATAATAATTAACCCAACCCACCTATGAAATTCCCAAAAGTAAACCAAAAACAATCGTTTCCAGCTTTGGAAGAAGACGTGCTAAAATTCTGGAAGGAGAATAATACCTTTCAGAAATCTATTGACCAGAGACCAGAATCAAATCCCTATAGATTTTATGATGGACCTCCATTTATTACTGGAACTCCACACTACGGTTCCCTGCTCTCAAGTATCGTAAAAGATATCGTACCACGATATCATACGATGCAAGGAAAACGAGTGGAACGAAAGTGGGGTTGGGACTGTCATGGTCTTCCGATTGAAGAAAAAGTACAAAAAAAACTCGACCTCAAATCAAATAAAGATATCGAAGAACTGGGAGTAGAAAAATTTATCGAAGAATGCTATACCTATACAAAAGAGGTTTCTTCAGAGTGGGATTGGTATATCGACCATATTGGACGATGGGTTGATATGGATAATGCCTACAGAACGATGGACCAGGATTATATGGAATCCGTTCTTTGGGTGTTTAAACAAATGCATGAAAAAGGAAAAGTTTATAAAGGTCGAAGAGTTTCACTCTATTCATGGAAACTCTCAACTCCTATTTCAAACTTCGAAGTTGCGATGGATGACTCCTATGAAGAAGTCTCTGATCCAGCGGTTACTGTGATGTTCCCTCTCACACAAAGTCATAAACATGTACAAGAATGAGATTATATCATCGCATGGACAACCACTCCTTGGACGATTCCTGCTCATATGAGTATGGCTCTCAATAAAAATCTCTCCTATTCACGAGTGAGTTCAGAAGATAAAATATATATTCTCGCAACTGCACGAGTAGAAACCGTATTTAAAGGACGAGAATATGAAATTCTTGAGAGTTTTATGGGGAGTGACCTTATTGGACTCAAATACACTCCTCCATTTGATTTCTATGTTGGTAAAGTAGATCCAGAGAAGAATCACAAAATACTACATGCTGATTTTATCACAGATACAGATGGGACGTGAGTCGGTCATCAAGCCCCAGAGTTTGGTGAGGTGGATTTTCAGCTCGCTCAAAAAGAAGGAGTGCATATTTCAACAGCCCTCGATAATGCTGGGAATTATACAGAAGAAATTCCTGATTATGAAGGAATGCACTACCAAGCAGCCAATGATGTCGTAGCTGAAAAACTCAAAGAGTTTGGACTGCTGTTCAAAAAAGAATCAATCAACCATAGAGTAGCGATGTGTCCTCGCTCTGGAACGAAGCTTATTTATAAAGCGCAAGACTCTTGGTTTATTAATATCCAAGAAATGAAAGACAGACTCCTTGCTGAAAACGAAGGAATCAACTGGCAGCCAAATCATTTGAAACATGGTCAATTCCTCAAATCAGTAGAATCAGCACCAGATTGGTGTATTTCTCGAACGAGATACTGGGGAACTCCGATGCCTATTTGGATGGGAACAGACGTTGAAGGAAATGAAGTAGATATGAAGGTATTTGGTTCAAAAGCTGAAATCGAAGCAGCATCTGGAATGACGGTGACTAATTTACACCGACCTTATATCGATGATATTACATGGAAGGAGGGAGAGATTACCTATACACGGCTTCCTGAAGTACTTGATGTGTGGATGGATTCAGGTTCTATGCCATATGCTCAAATGCATTATCCATTTGAAAATAAAGCTCCAATGGAAAGCTCATACCCTGCTGACTTTATCGTAGAATATATCGGTCAAGTTCGAGCGTGGTTTTATGTAATGCATGTTGTTTGAGTAGCTCTCTTTGATAAACGAGCATTTACCAATGTTATCACAACAGGGATAGTGATGGGTTCTGATGGAAGAAAGATGTCTAAATCATACGGGAACTATCCAGATCCTAAAGTAACGATTCAAAAATATGGAGCTGATGCTATTAGATTTTATATGGCAAACTCCCCTCTCTTAAATGGAGGAAATATGGATTTCAAAGAAGAAGGAATCGTAGAAGTCATCAAAAAAGTAATTCTTCCACTCTGGAATACTTATAGTTTCTTCACAACCTACGCAAATATAGATAATTTTGTTCCAACAGGAAAATACACTCCGGAAAATCCTCTCGATGTATGGATTATTTCAGAAACAAACCAACTCATATCCGATGTAACGAAATGAATGGAAAGCTATGAAGTAACAGAAGCAACTCGTCCCATTGTCCATTTTATGGATAATCTCACAAACTGGTATATCAGAAGAAGTCGAAAACGATTCTGGAAATCAGAAAATGACGGAGACAAGATGCAGGCTTATGAAACACTCTATGAAGTACTCGTAACGCTTACAAAAGTTATGGCTCCATTCACTCCATTTGTAACTGAAAATATATATAAGAGTCTTACAGGAAATGAATCTGTCCATCTGGAAGACTTTCCTCTCGCAGATACTAAACTTATTGATTCAGAGCTCAATGAAGCCATGGATATCTGCCAAAAGGTTATTAATCTTGGGCTTTCACTGCGAACTGCTCAAAAGATTAGAGTACGTCAACCACTTCAGTCTATTTCTATCGGATTTGATTTATCAGATTATTATAAAGAGATTATCAAAGAAGAACTGAATGTAAAAGCCGTGAATACCGTAGATTCTAGTAGTATCGCTCAAAAAATCTGTAAACCAAATGGTCGACTTATCTGACCAAAATTTGGAAAAGATGTGAAAAATATTATCTCTGAAGCGAAAAGTGGTAACTTTGAAATTATAGATGAAAATACTGTTAAAGTTTGAGAATTCACGCTTGAAGGAGATGAATTTGAAATAGCCTATGTAACTGATGGAGAAAATGATAATATAGAATCTGGATTTGGAATGGTAATTGCTATGGATTTAGAAATAACTCCAGATTTACAAATTGAGGGATACGCTCGAGATATCGTTCGTCATATTCAAGAAGCTCGAAAAGAAGCCGGATATCAAGTAGATGATAGAATTAAAATAAATATCATCACTCCACAATTAGACGCTATATTAAAAAGCTATGATATCGCTTCTGAGACACTTTCGACACTCGATACGAGTTTAGACTCATGAGATATAGAAAAGGAGCTTGAAGTCGGAGAAAACACTGCTAAAATTATTCTTAAAAAATAAAATCTATGCTCACTCATGAAGAAATGCTTACAGCAATGCAAGAACTTACTGATAGACCATTAGTACTTAACTTTTATACCAAAGAAGCCAAGGCTTTAGAAAAAAAAGAAAGTATTCTTCGAGTTTCAGATTTAGATGATACACTCTTTGCAAGACGAGATCAGCTTGAGTCAGAAGTAAAACTCAGAGAAAATAGATGAGCTGCTGGAATAGATGTGATTATAAACGATTTATGATTACATACATTTATACAGGAGCAATATCATACAAATTTTCCTCGAGATATCCTTGGTTTACTCAATCCAAAGACTGATATTATTCTTACTGCAGGGATGATAGAGCTGCAACGTATGAAAGCACAAAAAATGCAATTAGATAATTATACTGTTAAAATTGTAGATTCTTGAATTGATAAAATTATGGCCGTAATACAATATGTAATTTTTGAACTCAAATATATACCAAATGAGATAATTATCTATGAAGATAGACCACAATACTTTATAGAATATAGAGAACTTATGGAATCTCTGCTTTGAACGAAGCTTAGTATTATGTTAGTTGAAATGCATGGGAATGATGGATATAAAAGTATAAAAGAAGTGTAATAAAAAAGAGGACCCAAGTGGGGTCCCCTTTTATTCTACTCGCTATGTTGAAGCTTTTATTGCCCTACATAATCTTATTTTTACTGGTTTATTCCAGAAGGGCCAAGATTGCCAGTCCTGACTTCCCGACTCAGTTTGTACTCAAGCTCGACGGCTGATTTCCATACTGCGGGCGAGATAAGTGATCACCTCCGATCAAACCAGGATTTCTTCCGAATTATTCAGGTTGATTGAAAAATTTTTCATAATCATCTCCATTTTTGACTCATATCACCGTGATATAAGTTTAGGCAAATTTATAATAAGAATTATTGCCAAGTAAGTCAAAGTATTTTTAATAAAAAAAACTTAGAATGAATTCTAAGTTTTTTTTTATAATTATTTTATAAAACCGTTATTAACTATTTTTTTAGACCTTGGAAATGGAATTTCTATAATATCTCAAGGAGCTGGAATTTTAATCGATTTTTTATTTCTAACTAAAGGATCTGCAGCAAGTTTAAATCTATCATTTCAACCATGAACTATAGTAGTGACTCTTGCAGCACTAGAGTTTAAATACTTAATTAAAGTGGACTTTCAAGCATGTCATGAAAATCAAGATATATCTTGTATTCTAGATCTTACATTAAATATTTCTCCATCAATAATAACTTGGGAATCAGTTTTAAGCTTTCAACCTAAAGATTCTGGTGGAGCATATCAAGTAAAAATAATTGTTGAATCTACCTTACTTGTTAATCATTTTAAATGTTCAACTACAGGTCCTCCTTCACACATTCATCCAGATGAAACATAAATCTTTGTTCTTCTATCTTTTTTCTTAGAATCATTTATATTTTTATAATCATCAATAAGAAGCTTAGATTCTTTAGGTTTTAAAAATTTTATTTTTTCTTTTCAAAATCTTTCTAATTGTGATTCTGGAGTTAGTTTATCGTAAATGTCAGGTTTAAATACTTGAAACACTGTTCATAATGCGTGAGAAAGAGGACTATCAGAAATAATCGTTATATCTAGTCTATCTATCTCTCATTCATTGAATTGGATTTTTTCTTGAATCACATGAATTTCAGCTTGTATTGTTTCTAAGATCTCAAATTGTTCATCTGAAATATTTTCATTTTCAGTTCAATTATTACTTTCACCGTGAGATTTTTTGAGTTTTTTGAAATCCTTAATATCTTTTTTATAATTTCTATTTTCCTCAATGAGGGCTTTTCTTCTAGGTTCAATAACTTGTTCTATGTAGTCTAGAAGCAAGAGTAAAGTATCTTGTGTTCGTTGTAGAGCAAATGTAGGAAGAAGAATATGTTTTCAAGAATCAAGTAATACATCAAATAATTTTTGAATAGATTCTAAACTATCTGGATGTTCCTTATCAGCGTATGTCCCTTCAACTTCTAAAAATTCGTATTCTCAGCTTGGAAATTGTATATTTCAAGCATTATTTCAATCGTGTTCTCGTCATAAATCTCATGATATTCTGTATCTTAAATTTTGTTCTCTCGTTTCTTTTCAAAAGTTTTGAGTATTATCTCATTTTAGGATGGATTCAACTCTTACAGTAAACTCAACTTGTACTGATCATAAAATATGTCACGCATCAAAAAGTTCTAAAAATATTTCCCTTATTTTTGGAGTTTCTTTTAAATCTTTTGCTCAAACATGTGAAGAAACAAAATCTAATTTAATTATCTGTTCTGGACTCAATGTTACTATTGAGTGAACATCTCAAGAATCTTTAGGAATTCTTCAATTTAAATCTTCTGAGATTCTAACATCAGAACTCGTCTCAAAAAATCTTTCATATTTTGTCCCTACAACATTTCATGTCGATAAAATATCTTCATCTTTCAATGATACTTCCTCTTCACTATTATCTGTAATTCAAAATATATCATCGAATAAAGGTTCAGTGAGGAGAAATCATTTATCTCAAGTAAATAAAAATATAACATCATTCTTTGAAAATAATGGTTCAATTACATTTCATAAAAGTAGACTAATATCACCATCTACCCCTTCAATATCTCAAATGAATTCGTTGAGTTTGTCCTCTCAAAGTTCATTTAAAACATTAGTATTTTCTTGAGATAACTTATCTTTTACTCATTTTTTAAGTCAGTTATCATCAAGTTTCTTTAAATTGGTTACATATTTTTTTACTTTTCTATATCTATCCCCGTCTCGTTTATTTTGTTCAATCGAATTTAAATAATTATCTAACATCAATTTTGCTGAATCTTTCAAAGAAATTTCAGCTAATGCTTTTGTTTCTGGAGTCATAAATATTTTTCCAGTAAATCATAGTTTTGTAAGCATTGGTAATCTTCAAACATGGTCGAGATGAGCATGAGTGATAATAATATAATCTGCTTTTAAAATTTCTGGATCAATATTTTCATTTAATTCTCATAATTTTTGTCCTCATTGGTACAATCAAAAATCAACAACTACTGATATAAACTTTCATTGAGTATCTTGAAATTTTATAATTTTGCATGATCATGTTAAAGGAGTTTCTTGATTATCATCTTCTATTCAACCTATATATTTTATTTTCATTCAAGCAAAAGTATCTCTAGATTTATTTTTTTTCTCCAACATATGTTTTATTTACAAAAATATATTATTACTATAAATTATTTATACTAACTGTCAAAATTATTTTATAATATAAAAAATCTCAGAATTAGTTCTGAGATTTTTTATTATTATTATTAATGTATGTTTATTTCTTTACGCTTCTATTTGCGTTATGCTCTTTCACTGGATCGAGTTTCATTCCTTCGAGTTCCTCGATATTTGAAGTAATCTTTTTTGATTCACTCTCTAGTTGTTTCATATCAGATTCAAGTTCTTGTACTTGAGTTTGTAGTTCTGTAATTTGAGACTTAATTTCTTCTTCTTTTTTTGCTTTATTTTCAGTATCAGTTGCAATAGCTTCTTGTCTCTTTTGAAGTTTACTAATAGTAGCTGAAAGTATATCATTCAAACTTTCATGAGAATCACTGACAGAAGTCGATTCAGGAGAAGTCTCTGGAGCTGATTTAGATATACCAGTTTCTTGTGATTGAGAATCACTCATAGTTTCTTGTTTATCTTCTGCACTTGCAGTGAGATCCATACCAAAGTCATTGGAATCTTCCTTTGATTCTATTACTGATTGAGTTGAAGAACTCTCTTCATTTGATGTTGAAGCTTCATGAGGAGTTTGAGATTGAATATCATCAATAGAACCTAGCGAATTCTCGCTATCTTCTACTGAAGTAGATTCTTGTATATCTGTAATTTGCGTATCAATATCAGAAGTAGTATCTTCCTTCATTTCAATCTTAGGCTCAGATGATGTTCCATCATCATCTCAAAAATCAAAAGTAAAGTCCATTTCACTATCAGAAGTATCGGAAGAATCATCTGTAATGATAAGGAGATCTTCGTCTTGAGTAGTAGTTGTTTGAGACATATGACATATGCTTAATAAATATATACTCGTATCATAACATACTCTAAGCTCGTGTGCAAAAATATAAAAGTTTTATTCTTGAAAAAAAATAAAAGCCCTCTATAATCAGTGACATTATAATATAAATAATACCAAATATGGATTTTAGTAAAGCTGGAGAGCTCATGAAGCTCCAACAAGAAGCAATGAAAGTAAAAAAAGAGCTTGAAAATACTCTTATTGAAGCAGAAGTAGATGGACTTGTTATTACAGTAAATGGAGAAATGAAAGTCGAAAAAGTTGAGTTTGAAAGTGATGCACTTATCGGCAATAAAGCTGGACTTGAAAAAGCAATTCAAGAAGCTGTAAATAAAGGAATGAAAAAAGCTCAAGACGTTGCAGGTGAAAAAATGCAAGGAGTTATGCAAGGAATGGGGATGGGTGATATGCTCGGAGGTCTTCCAGGTATGACAAAATAATTATTCATTGTAAATAAAAAAAGAGAGAAATTAAATTTTTCTCTCTTTTTTTATTTTACCAGTCTTTTTCTCATTGCCTTCCTATAAATGCATCAAAGGCTCTTTCAAAATCACTTGCCTGAGTTTGTTTATCAAAATATCGTTGATTACTGACTTGGTCTTGTTTCAGATCTCTAACCGCTTGGTCAAGTGCTTCTTTCTCTTGTTGACTCAGCTGTGATATTGTATCATCTTGTCAGAGTTGATATTCTTCAGGTCTACTATTTTGTATTGCTTCATTTCCATTATTTTGAGACTCTCAAGATTGCTTATCTCATGGATTTTCTCCAGATTCTCAGCTTTGAGATGATTCCTCTCATCCATTTCAGTCCTTTTGTTCTTCCTCTTGTCCATTCTGATTTTCATCTCAGGAATCTTGTTCCTTTTGTTTTTGCTCTTGTTCTTGCTGTTTTTCTTCTTCTTGTTGCTTCAAGGTATCCAAAATATTTTTTGTATACTCATAATTAAATCGTGTATCTTCATTTTCTTCCATCACCAGTGAACCTGAATATGAATGTACTGCTGCTTCAAGTTCATCTAAACTATCAATTTCTTCCTGATTTATAAATTTTTTGAAGAGACTATTTCAAAGATTATGAAGATTCTCAGGAGATTTTTTTACATGTTGAAATGTAGTAAGAGCCTTTTCATAGTCTCAAGTATCATACATTTTCTGAGCATGTATCTTTGAATAATAGTCATTTCACAAAAATACGATACCTCAAAATAGAAATATAAGAAGGAGAAATGTTGCAAGATAAAATTTCATATTATTAAAAGGAATTATAATAAATTTTTTCGTATCCAAAGACCCATATAACTGATCCAAAGCAAGAGTGCTATAAGAAATAAGGAAGGAAAAGATGTTTTTATTTCTGTCTGAATGATATTTACTCACTGAATATTGAGATCATCACTATAATTTTTGTACAGACCTCAAATGTCACTTGCGAGTGTTTTTAATCAATCACTGTTCGCTGTAGCAATAACTCTTTGTCACTGAAACACCACATACGGATCCATTCACTCAGTATTAGGTATAAATCCTCATTCTTTGGTTCATACTCCTATAATGTATGATTCAATGTTTTTTTCTTGTAATCAAGTAGATATTTCTGGAGGAATATCAATTTTTTCTTCATCTCCATCAGTAATAAGAACTAAAATTCAAGTCTTATCTTCCCCAAAACTTGCTAAAGCATCTTCTAAGTTTGCTGCTATATTACTCCCTTGCTTTGTAAGATTTTGGTAGTTCACACCAGCAAGAAAAGTTGTAAAAAGACTTGTGTCACTTGTAAATGGCACTACTCGTTGTGATTCTCAAGCAAAAATATTGAGAGCATACTCATATCATGGATTTTCTTCAATAATTTTGATTATTTTTTCTTTTGCAGCAAGTAAGCGAGACTCAGAATCCATATCTTGGACGTTCATACTTTTAGAAACATCGAGTGAAAATAAAATATAATTATTTCCATCACTTACGAGCTTTTCTTGAGTTTTTAAAAACTCAAAAATTCATAAAATAATCAGCACAAAAACTAATATCCATAATAGAATTTTTGAAAAAAAATCGGTATATATAAAGCTTAATTCTTTCATGGAGTTTTATAGACTCAAAAATATAAAATCGGAAGTAGGATCAATAACATACTTAAAACTACTAGATATCTCAATGAACTATGAAGTTCTATACTCTGTGTTTCAAGTTCTTTTTTTTCTAAATTTGCAATGGTATCCAAAATCTTTTGAAAACTTTGTTCAGAATCAGCTCTTTCGTAAAATCAACCAGTTTCTTCTGCTATTTTAGTAAGAATTTCTTCATCTACTCCACTTATACGTACAGTCTGCGTAAATCATCCATAACTTGGAAGCTCAATCGTCGTTTCTCATTGTTGTCAAACTCAAATAGTATAGACTTTGATACCGGCATCTTTTATATACTTAAGTGCGAGTTCTGGATTGACTCATTTATTTGCTTCTCAATCTGTTATAAGAATCATTACTTTTTCTCTTTCATTTTCATCTCGAGTCAAAGCGTCACTTGCAAGTACAAGTCAATCCCCTATCGCTGTTCCCTGTAATTCTGGCCTTGATTGATTAATAGTTTCTATTTGTAAATCTCATATAAAATTTTCAATAAAAGTATAATCATAGGTCAAAGGGATAGATTGAAATGGTTTTCCAGAGAATAATACAAGTCAAACTCTATCATTTTCTACTCTGCTTATAAATTGTCTCAGTACGTTTTTTGCAGCTTCAAGTCTATTTGGCTGTATATCATTAGCTATCATGGAATAACTCAGATCAAACACTATCTCTATATCAATCCCATTTCTCTTTATTTTCTCTGTACTTTGAGTGCTATAAGGAGCAGCTAGAAATACAAAAAATAAAAAAGTAAGCACTAAAAATAAACTCAGTAAAATAGTATAATTCGTACTACTTCTCTTATATACTTGATTGAGTAAATCCATATCAACAAAATTTTCAGAAGACTTTGAAAATGAATACAAAATCACAGCTCAAAAACATAGAGCTCAACCAAGAACTATCCATCCAAGAGATTCAAATCAATATTGGCTTAAGACTGGTATCATTATTTATTTTTTAGGTAATGGCATAAGTCATTCACAAAGCTATCTTGGAGAGTACTCATATCTTCATTTTGAGAAAATTCTTTATAATAACTTTTTTGATATATATCAAATAGCTCACTCTCTTGTATATTTTCACGTTGCAATAACTCTTGTAAACTCGCACTTTCTACGATTGAAAAACCTTCATGAGAAAAAATATCACGTATTATGTGATTAAATTTTCGGAAAAAATCTTGCTGTGACACTCTCTCTTTTTCTCATCGTAATTGTTCTACTTGAGCGAGCTTTTTATCATAATAACTTTGAGTCGGTGCAGTAAATACTACTTCTTTTTCACTTGTGTTTTTCGGTGTAATATAATAACGAATAAGAAGTGAAAATAATACAATAAAAAATAGAAGTCAGAAAATTAGCAGCATGAATGGAAAACCTTCTCGTCTGAGATCTTTAATATCATCATCCGTACTTCAAGAAAGAGTTTCAGAAGCACTTGGAGTGGATATATCACTAGAACTCGGATTTTGTGTAGGTGTATTGCTAGGAGTTAAAGATCACTCTTCCACGACTTCCAGTGGAAAAACTGTATCATCTTGAAACTCCTTTCAATTCTTGAGTATTGTAACCGGACCAATTGTAAATTTTCATACTACTGGAGCAGTCAGTCTCATACTAAAAGATAATACAGAGCTCGTAACTCCATTAATGCTTTGTGTATTTGAAACTTGTGACTGAGACAGCACATCAAAATTATCGATTCATGCTATACTTATTTGGAGATTTTGACCTTGAGAGAGCTGATTTTTAAGTTCAATAGCAACATCAAAAGTATCACCGACTTCTAATTGTGACTGAGATATTTGTAAATTTATATCTTCGTTTGCAAATACACTTCAAAATCATAGCAAGACAAATACAAAAAATAGTGATATTGATTTTATAATATTCATACATTTATTTAAAAAATATTTCTTTGTTCTTTTCGTTTCATGAGCTTTAAAAATTCCGCAAAAAGTGAACTCTTTTCATTAAGAAACAATGTATCAATTCAAATAGTATGCATACTTTTCTGAAAAGCTTTGAGTTTTTGAGCTCTTTTTTCTTTGTATTCTTGTTTCTTTGTATTATTGGAAAGATCAATTCAAAGTTTAAATCTTGAACTCTTAAATATTTCTAAGCCATTTCACATAAGTGTATTTTCAAAATCACTTGAAATATGAATATAGACTACATCGTGTTTGAGGCTCAACATTTTAAAACTTTTTTCATCAATATTCAGCGAATCACTGAGTATAAAGATTACTGAGCGTTTCATAGATTTTTTCACAAACTGCTTCAGAGAGAGAGCATTGCGAGAACTTCTGAGTTCAAAATCTCAAAAATTTTGAAGTTCATGCATACCTGTGATCGATTTTTTGGGAGTTATAAAATGATTTTTATCTTCACTCAAGATATATCATCAAAAATTTTCTCAAGATTGGATACTCGCTCTTCCAAGTAAGTCTATAATTTCAAGAACCAGTGTTATTTTTTCATTATTTTTTCAATAATATAGTGTTTCAGAATTATCTATAATTGTAAAAATAGTTCCTTCTTTGTCTTCCCTGTATCTTCTCATAATAGTCGTTCATTCTTGAGTTGATCTGGCCCAATCAATATACTTAGCATCATCTGATGGACTATATTCTCTAAAATCCTGAAATTCAATTCATCGTCAAGAAAATGCAGCTTTAAAGTTCCCAATAAATAGGCTCTCCATTAATTTAGAACTCTTAAACCTAATATGTTGATGAGTTTGTTTCATTATGAATTGAGTTGTGTGTCAGTAAGTATTTTTTCGATGATATCTTCAGTGATAATTCCATCTGCCATTGCTTCATATTCAAGAATAATTCTATGTCTGAGTACTCCAAAACACATTTCTTTCACATCTTCTGGAATAACAAAATCTCTTCCTTGCATAGCAGCCATAACTTTTGAAGTCCGAAGCAGTGCAAGAGAGGCTCGAGGAGAAGCACCGTAAGCAATTTCTGGATATTTTTTCGTATCCCTCGTAGAAAATACAATATTACAAATATAATCATAAATACTCTCTGAAACTTCAATATTCTCAATTTCACTTCTGTAATCTAGAATTTCTTTTTTACCAAAAATTTTGGAGAGCTGTGTCTTGTCTCGTATGAGAGATTTTTTGAGAATTTGTTTTTCCTCAGACATAGTTGGATAATCTACGATAGTTTTTAGAAGAAATCTATCAAGCTGAGCTTCAGGAAGTTGAAAAGTTCATTCCTGTTCCAGAGGATTTTGTGTCGCAAGTACCATAAAAGGAGCATCAAGAGGAAATGTTGTTTCTCCAATGGTAACTTGACGCTCTTCCATAGATTCCAGAAGTGCTGATTGCACTTTACTTGGAGCTCGGTTAATCTCATCAGCTAAAACAAAGTTCGCAAATATAGGTCATTTTTTTACCTCAAATATTTTTGCATCTGGATCATAAATTTTTGCTCATATAAGATCACTCGGAAGAAGATCAGGAGTAAACTGAATTCTTTGAAAACTAAGCTTCAGTGCCTGTGCATAACTTGAAATAGTACGAGTTTTCGCAAGTCCAGGAGCTCATTCAAGCAAAATATGACCTCATGCAAGAAGTGCCACTACTATATCTCGTTTTAGTTTCTCTTGCCCCACTATTATATTTCAAACTTCAGCTTGGAGTTCTTGAATTTTTTGTGCGAATTCTATCATAAAATGTATTAAAAATTATTTCTTCTTATTGTACTTTAAATAGTATATTTTAAAAGTAAGAAATATATAAGAAATCCTATAGTATTTGACTAAAAATACGAAATAACTATAAAATATAAATACTATTATTGCTACATTATAATGAAATTAAATACACTCACTCATATTTGAGAAAAACACATTTGCTATTGAGCAGAGACTGAGAGATGAAAACAAAGATTTGCAGAAATTGCAGCTTGAATATTACAAAATCAAGAAAGTGATTTTATAGCAATAACAAAAAAACTCACATTGGAAGAAACACTCTCAGAGATGAAAACTCATAAATTCCAAGTACCCAGTCCATACTTGTGAGCGTATCTTATTAGTAAATGTAAAACTTTTAGAGAACTTATAATACTTAATGAAGTAGTAGCAATACCAAGAACGAAAGATATATTAATTACAACTATTTTAATTCTTCTCAAAACTGATGAGATTGAATCTATAAAAAAAATAAGCGTATTACAAAATCTATTAGGTGAATTAAAGGATATTATAAATACTAAAAGAATTGAAAAAAATACAACAAAAGAACAAATGAAACATGAACTCAATCTGAGATTTGATAAGATTTTGAGAAATCCACACCTAGATTTATCTTTGAAAGATCTAATTATCAAATTTATTGAATGATGCTAAAGTACGAAGAAACGAGAAATAAAAAAACCTCAATGATTGAGGTTTTTTTATTTCTCATTATGTCAATTTTGTTTCTAAAAGTTTCCAGTTAACAATATGAAAGAAGTTATCTATAAATTTTTTTCTATCATTCCTATAGTCAATATAATACGCATGTTCCCAGACATCACATCACAAAATAACATCACCTCCTTCTGTAAGTGGATTTTCTCCATTCGGAGTTGAATATATTTCTAATCTATCATCTTTTTGAACAAGCCAAACCCAACCTGAACCAAATCTCGCTAGAGCTTCTTTTGTAAAGGCTTCTTTAAATGCTTCAAAACTTCCAAAATTTTGAGTCAACATTTCAGCGAGTCTTCCCATAGGTTCTATTCCGTCATTTATCTTTAATGTATTCCAAAAAAGATTATGATTCCATATCTGAGCAGCATTGTTGAATATTCATCCACTTGATTTTTTTACTATTTCTTCTAAATCCATATCTTCAAATTCAGTCCCTTTAATAAGTTCATTGAGTTTTGTAACATAGGCTTGGTGATGTTTTGAATAATGATAGTCTAGAGTTTCTTCAGACATAAATGGCTCAAGCGCATTTTTTGCAAATGGAAGTTCAATGAGTTCATGTGTCATAATATTGTATTTTTATTTAAATAAAAAACGAGTTACTTTCGTAACATCTAAATTCATTTTAATGCACTAATGTAAGAGCTATGTAAGGAAAATATAGTCTGATTTCCACAAAAATTTCTTTTTGATAAAAAGAAGTTTTTGATTAAAGTATGCACGCAAAAATTGCGTCTTATAATATTACTACAAAACGTGTTTTTCAAGAAAAAAAAGATATCATCTGAAAAGAAAAAAATACCAAAAACTCCCCTTCTTCTTTGAAGTCTAGGGGTCATATTTATTTTATTCCTCTGAACTTTTGTGGTTCAAGCAATGAATTCAATTCCATTTCAAATTTTTGATTTTGCAGGAACAGGCTCAATTCTAAGTTTTTGAAATAAAGAAGACAAAAACCAACTTGATGAAAATGTATATATTCTTGTAACTGGAAGATGAGGAGGAACACATGATGCACCAAATCTTACAGATACAATTATACTCGCTGGAATTAATTCAAAAGCAGAAACAATAACACTTTTTTCACTTCCTCGTGATCTTTGGGTACGTTATCCAACATGAATGAAATGAAGAATTAATGGTGTCTATCAAAACTGACTACTCGGAACTCAAGCTGAGGCTATGGCTGGACTTGGAGAAGTAGTAACAAATATTACCGGAAAAAAAATCAATTATTATATTAATATCGATTTTGAAGGATTTAAAGAAATAGTAGATACTCTTGGATGAGTAGAGGTAACACTTGAAGAAAATCTAGTTGATTATGAATATCCAGATGGAAATAGAGGGTATAAAACATTTATTTTAAAAAAATGAACATGGAACCTGGATGGTGAAGTCGCTCTTATGTATGCAAGAAGTAGGCATTCAACAAGTGATTTTGATAGATCACTCAGACAACAACAAATTATTTCATCTCTCAGAGAAAAAGTTTCTAATCTAGGATACTTTAAAAATAGAAAAGAGATTACTGAACTCTATAGTATTTTTACCGAGTATGTAGATACAGATTTAGGCATTACAGATATGGTAAAACTCTGACTCGCTGTAAAATGATGGGAAGATCCAAAAACGCTCAGCTTTAATCTTAATGATAGCTGTTATCAAAACAGTCCAAGTTGTGTTGCAGGATGATTCCTCTACACCCCACAAAGAGAACTTTTTTGAGGAGCCAGCGTCTTACTTACAAATGGGTGAACTTGAACCAATCCAGGAGAATATCCAGACGTTCGACAACTAGCAACTTACATCTATGAGACTCCAGACATGCTCTCTGATCCAAAAAATATTGTTATTTTTAATGCGACAGCTCAATGATTTTTGGCCCAAAGACTTGCTGAAAAACTCAGACCCTATGGTTTTAAAATCGATAACGAAGTTTGAACACAAAGCTTAAAAGAAAAAAAGTTTGAAAATTCAATTTTGTACTATAATGGTATAGAAGCTGATGACTCAACACTTACAGCTTTAAAAGACTTTTTAAATATACAACAAATTGAGCAGACTGATGCTCCTCTCTATAGCCCTACAGGAACTAATATAGAAATAATTTTAGCTGACACAGACAGTTTTTAAATTCACATTATGGCATTTCAAAAAAGAAGAGTAGCTCCAAGTACTCCAAAGAGTTACGAAAAGAGAAGCTACAAAAAAATTAAAACATCTACCGTGAGTTCAGATGGAACCAATAAACCAAATAAAAAAATTGGAAAAACACTTTTATATATTGTGTGAGGTCTGACTCTTTTTATCGTACTATGATTATTTGTACTCTATGTGAAAATAATTGCGCAACTCCCATCAATAGAGGAACTTGAAAACTTAGAAATTTCTGAAGCATCTACGATATATGATAGAGATTGATGAGAACTGTATAGTATTTTCCAAGAAAAAAGAAGATATGTTACATTTGATGCAATCAACAAAAATATGATCAATGCAATTGTCGCTTGAGAAGATAAAAGATACTGGGAAAATCCAGGAGTTGATTTTATTGGTCTAGCACGTGCAGGAGTGTATGGTATTATTGGAAAAAATGAAGGATTCTGATGAACATCTACACTAACACAACAGCTTATTCGTAATACTATTATTGAAAACAGAAGTTCTCAAGAAAGTGTATTTGATAAAATAGAGAGAAAAATTAAAGAAATATACTTAGCGTTCAAACTAACAAATGGAGTATCCAAAGAAAAAATTCTAGAGCTCTATCTTAATAAAATTGCATATTGAAGTAATGCCTACGGTATAGAACAGGCATCTAAAACTTTTTATGGAAAAAGTGCAAAAGATCTATGAATTTTAGAGTCTTCCATGCTCGCTTCTCTTCCAAAATGACCAACATATTATTCTCCGTATAATAATTTTGATAGGCTGGTTGGATATCCATATACGTATGAAAATGATGATAGTGAAAATGCTATTTTTATAATTTCAAAGAACTCAATCGAAGAAAACCAGGATTCGGTGACTGCTCTCAAGGATTTTATATCAGGACTTAAGGCCCAAAGATTTGATAGTTCAAAAGCTCTCTTATGTGGCCTTAAGAAAGAAAATTTAAAATCTAATATTTCTATAGATTCAGATGGTTGTAGTGTTATTAACTATAACGAGTTTTTGACGCTCTTAAATAATATAAAAATTGAAGTGTGAGATAAATACGTTGAATATCAAGTAGGAAGAAAAGACTTTATTCTTGGACGTATGTTAGAAGACGATTATATAACGTTTGATGAATACAAAAAGTCTATAATAGATGGAATTGGTTTTGAGTTCCAAGCATACAAAGAAGATATTAAAGCTCCTCATTTTGTATTTTACGTTCGTGAATATCTTGAAGAAAAATATGGAAAAGATATTTTAGAAACAGGATGACTCAAAATATATACATCCCTAGATCCAAAACTCCAAGAAGAAGCAGAAAGAATAGTATCAGAAAGAGCTGCTTCTAATGAAGCAAAATTTTGAGCTCAAAATGCTGCACTTATATCACTTGATAACGAAAGTGGACAGATACTCGCTATGGTATGAGGAAGAGATTATTTTGATGAAGAACATAAGTGAAATATCAATATGACAACTTCTCTCCTACAACCAGGGTCATCATTTAAGCCCTTTGTATATGCTCTTGCTATAGACCAAGGTGAGATTGGTACAAAAACACCTATCTATGATCTAAAAACAACTTTTCCTTGAGATTATACTCCAAAGAATTATGATGGTAAATTTATGGGAAAAATGACAGTTTCTACAGCGCTCAATTATTCTAGAAATATTCCAGCGGTAAAAATGTTTTTCCTCGCAGGTGGGGAAGAAAAAATTATAACATTTATGGAAAAACTAGGAATTGATGGAATACGTAAGTTCAGAGATGAATATTCTGCAAGTTCTGGTACAAACTATACCTATTGAGCTTCAATGGCACTGTGAACTGCTATGATGACTCCATTAGAAATGGCGCAAGCATATAGTGTCTTTGCTAATCTCTGAATAAGAAGAGAACTTGTACCTGTAATAAAAATTTTAGATTCAAAGTGACTAGTGATTGAAGAGGCGAATAAAAACATAGGAGAACAGGCAATCGACGCATCGACTGCATATATAATAGACAGTATTCTTTCAGATACGAGCGCAAGGCCATCAGGATGGAATAATTACCTTTCTCTCTCTGGAAGACCTGTTGCGGCAAAAACATGAACTTCTACGAAACAATCATCTAAATGAGGTGAGACCGTATATCCAAGAAACCTTTGGACCATTGGATTCACACCACAAATCACAACGGTAGTATGGACATGAAACAATGATGGGAGTGAAACAAATCTCAATGCAAATGGATTAGAATCTGCGTGAGTCATCTGGAAACAATTTATGGATATAGCTCATGAAGGCAAAGAAGTATTAAATTGGAAAAGACCTGCTGGAGTAAAAGAAGTAAATATATCTAGAATTTCTGGTAAACTTGCTCCTGAATGACTTGATTGAAATCTTAGGTCCTCTTCCCTCTTTGTAAATGTTCCAAAAGAATATGATCAAAGTTTACAACCAATTCAAGTAGACTTGCTCTGTAATGGTCCCGTTACCGAGAGTACTCCTATATCAGCTATAGGAAACGTTAATCTTCTTGCTCTACATTCACTACAGCCTGATAATCCTGCCTGGGAGTATCCAGTTCAGGCTTGGGTAAACAGCGGGTGATACGTCTCAGAAATTGGTGAAGTTGGTACATTTATTACTACACTTAATACGCAAACTTGTGAGCGAAGTGGATATGCTGGGAATATAGATGTAGGAGCGAGTATAAATCCATGAGATACTTTTGTAAATGGTTCTAACTACATAGAAATAGCCTACCAAAGTTCTACACCTATTACTCAAATTGATGTATTCCTTGATGAGGAAAAAATAAAACAAATTGATTTACAAGATAAGAAACAATGAGTGTACACATGAGATATAACCATTCCAGATGGGACAACATGAAATAAAACCTTAGTAATTAGAGCTATTGATACAGAATATTATTCTCAAGGTAAGTCTTATAATATTAATGTCATAAAAAGAGATAGTAATCCACCAGAAGTTAATATTACAAATCCAAGTAATGGAAGTATCTCTCTTTATAAATGAGATTTCTTTAATCTCAGAGGAAATATAAATGACAGAAGTGTAATTCGCTCGATAAATATATACTTAGATGATACTCCAATTAAAATCGGAATTCAATGAAGAAGCTTTACTCAAGAAATAGATAGTAGTGAGATAAGTCTTGGAAATCATACTATTCGTGTAGAAGCAGTAGATATGGATTTCAACATTTGAAAACAAAATATCTCACTGGAAGTATTACCAAGATAATTCATCCCCATTTAAAATTGACCTCAGCGAAAATGAGACTACAATCTTCGCTGAGTTTTTTTATTCATTAAATATATATAAATGTTCGAAAA
This sequence comes from bacterium, assembly GCA_024635485.1. Classification (GTDB taxonomy): domain Bacteria; phylum Patescibacteriota; class Gracilibacteria; order BD1-5; family UBA6164; genus JAACSU01. The sequence goes on from JAGXIV010000024.1 coordinate 35,208, forward strand.
CGATCAAGATTACTCGATAGTAAAAATAGACACAAAAGCACCTAGTTTCAACCTTCCTTACTATTGTCCAATAAAAGATGATGAAGGGGTTATGCACTTAGATGACATGAAATGAAAATGGGTAGTTCTTTTCTTTTATCCAGCTGATTTTACGTTTGTATGTCCAACGGAATTAAAAGATATGGCAGATAACAAAGAAGCATTCAAAGATATGTGAATTCAAGTACTTGCTGCGAGTACAGATACTGTATACTCCCATAAAGCTTGGGTAAAACATGAAAGTCTTATGAAGAATTTTCCATATAAAATGCTCGCTGATCATAATCTCTCTACAGCTGATGCTTATAATATCCTAGATGAAGAAACATGACTTGCTGGAAGAGGTACTTTTATAATTGATCCAGAAGGAATTTGTCGAGGTATAGAAGTAACATCATGACCTCTTGGAAGAAATTCAGAAGAACTCCTACGAAAAGTAGAAGCACTCCAATTTATGTGAGCAAATCCATGAGTAGCCTGTCCAGCACGATGGAAATCAGGATCTAAAACACTCACTCCTTCAATAAAAATATCTGGAGAAGTTGGTGAACAACTCAAAGATTAATTCTCAAGAAATAAACCTACCAAAAAAGCTCAGAATAAATTCTGAGCTTTTTTATAAAATGTATTAAATATTAATTACATTTTTTTAAAATTTCTTTTTGTCTCTTTTTTAGCCTCAACAACTTTTGAGTCAGCTTTAGCTACACTTTTTTCAGCATTTTCAAGTGCATCTTCCGTAGAAGAGAGCATAGATCTAACACCACCAAAGAATCTTGAAAGTAAACCTTGTGCTTTATCTTTGCCAGCTTCTTTTGTTGATTGTAAGTCTTCTAATAATTGTTGTCCTTGTTCTTGATATTTTTCTGCATATTTTTTAAACTCAGCTTTTTTAGCTGCTATTTTTTCCCTATTTTCATCAGAAACATATTTTTGTTCAACATCAGAAATAAAATTTTTTTGAGTCGCAAGGAAGTTATCTACTAAAAGTTTAACATCTTCCTTCGATTGGATCTTTTTCGTAGTATTCTTATTCTTTCCATACATATTAGCAATAACATTTCATGCTATGTAACCACTTGCAAGGAAAAGGAGTTTTCTTCAAAACATAAATTTAATAAGTGAGAAAATAAAATTGTACAGGTATATTACTTTCAGGATGTAAGAAAATAGTATATTATGAATTATATTATTTTAAGCACGAGAATCAATTGTATTTTTTAACATAAAAGTGAGCTCTCACCTTTACAAGGACTTATATATAGCTACACTGAGATACACTTAATTTCAAATAAAAAAACAAAGAAATATGGTATACAATAATTTTTCAGATGGATACAAAAAGACTCTCATAAACGCAGAAAATAAAGCGAGAGAAATAGGATTTAAAAACTTACAACCAGAAGATATTTTTCTGGAGTTATTAGAAACAGCTGATGGTGGTATTTTAGAAATTCTAACACTGTACGGAGTAGATAAAAAACTTACACTCGAAATAATTAATAAATGACTCTTTAATGTTTCTCCGATAAAAAGAAAATGAGTATATAGTGGCATGCATCAAAAATGCAAAGATATTATTCTATGAAGTGTCAAAATTGCAGCTCAAAATAGTAAGCCAAGAGCAACTATTGAAGATTTACTTCTTTCCTTACTCACCAATGATATTTGGCTTGCAAATTTCCTTGAATATATTTGAATCAATCCAAGTGATGTAGAAACAAATATCAATGATCTCATAAAAATGTGAGCTACTGATGGTCTCAATGGACAAATTATTGATGATAATGACTGAGACTCTTCTATAGAAAAACTTTTCTGAAATTTAACAGAAAATATATTCTCATGATTTCAAAATGGCCAAAATCCCGAGGATGGAGATATTCCATTTGACGCAAATCCAGCTCAAGATTCTAAAAAAGAAGAATCTAGTACTCCTGCTCTAGATTTCTTCTCTACAGACCTTACTCAAGAAGCAAGAGATGGAAAAATAGATATTATCATTTGAAGAGAAACTGAAATTGAAAGACTGATCGCTATTCTCAATAGAAAAACAAAAAATAATCCATGTCTCGTATGAGATGCTTGAGTCGGAAAAACTGCAATAGTAGAATGACTTGCTCTTAAAATTGCACAAGGAATGGTTCCATTTTCTATGAAAGATAAAAGAATACTTTCATTAGATATGTCATCTCTCGTTGCAGGAACAAAATTTCGAGGTGAGTTTGAAACTCGGATCAAACAAGTTATTGATGAGGCGAGTAAGGCTGAAAATGAAGTTCTCCTCTTTATTGATGAAATTCATACAATCATCGGAGCCTGAAGTGGTGAAGGGAGTTTAGATGCTTCAAATATACTAAAACCAGCAATGTGACGTGGAAAAATCAGAGTTATTGGTGCAACAACATTAGGTGAGTATCAGAAATATATAGAAAAAGATCCAGCTCTAGAAAGAAGATTTCAAAAAATAGTGGCAGCAGAACCGGATAGAAAAACTGCTACAGAAATAATATGTGGACTCAAAGAAGTTTTTGAAGAATACCACAATCTTAATATTTCAGACGAGGCAATTAGCGAAGCTGTTGATCTTTCAATGAGATATATTACTGACAGACAACTTCCTGATAAAGCAATAGATCTAGTTGACGAAGCCTGTTCTTTGAAATCTATGAAATATAATTTTGATGAAGCTGAAATCAAAAAAATTAAAGAAAAAATAGCAAAAAATCAAAAAAAGATAGAAGATGCTGTGATATCTCAGCAGTATAAACGAGCTGTTACTCTCAAAGAAACACAAAAAAAACTAGAAAAAGATGTCCAAAATTTGAAGAAAAAATTCTCTATTCCAAAAGATAAGAGATTCTGGGTTACTCCAGAAGATATTCATAGAGTTCTTTCCATCACAACTGGAATTCCAGTTGCAAATCTTTCAAAGAATGAAATAGAAAGACTTAAGAAGCTCCCAAATGTTATGAAAAAGAGCATTATCTCTCAAGATGATGCTATTGATGCAATATCAAAATCAATTATTAGAAATAAAACTGGAATTTGAGAACCACATAGACCACTAGGAAGTTTCTTATTCTTAGGTCCTACAGGGGTTTGAAAAACAGAAATAGTTAAAGTACTTGCACGAGAATATTATGGAGATGAGGAAGCACTTATTAAAATTGATATGAGTGAATACTCTGATAAAACAGCAACAAATAAATTGATAGGTTCTTCTGCATGATATGTAGGATACGAAGAAGGATGACTGCTCACTGAAAAAGTAAGAAAAAAACCCTATTCTATTATCCTCTTTGATGAAATCGAAAAATGAGATGTCGAAGTATATAATATTCTGCTTCAAATTCTTGAAGAATGAATTCTCACAGATAATAAAGGAAGAAAAATAAACTTCAAAAATACGATTATCGTCATGACCTCTAATATTGGTCAAGAAGAGTTCTCTGAAAAAGCAGCACAAATTGGATTTGATATATCAGATTCTGCAGAAGTAAAGGTCATAGCTGATTATGAAAAAGCGAAACAAAAAATTAAAGATTCACTCACTGATTATTTTTCTCCAGAATTTATCAATAGAATTGATAAAGTTATTGTATTTAATCCACTTGATACACAAGCGATCAAAAAAATTGTAAAACTATTGCTGAGTAAATTTAATACTAGACTTAAAACAAAAGGATTGGAGTTAAGCTATGATGCAAAATCAATTAACACCATCGCAAAAGAAGTCTATAACCCAGAGTTCTGAGCTCGTGAAATCAGACGGTATATTACTGATACAATAGAGGATGCTATAGCAGCGTCCATTCTCACAAATCCAAATAAAAAAGATTTTAAACTCAAATCAATCAAAAATAAAATTGAAGTAGAATAAATAAAATAAAGAGGCTCATACGCTTCTTTTTTTTATTTTTAAGATATATTATCTTATAGTCAATTATCTTTTCTGAAAAATAGTGAAAAATATGCTATAATTTGTATTATATACATGAAAATTCTTTAATACTTTTGGGCTCTATGAAGAGATTTTCTCAACATATTCTAAATAAAATCATTTCTTCAGTGAGTATCTGACTTCTCAGTATACTTTTATTGTGTGTTAATTTTCCTCAAACTAATGCTCTCTTATGAGAAGATTTAGGACTAGATATGTATAAAAAAATAGATGAAGGACTTGAAAAACTTGAAAAAAAGCAATATGAATACGAATTATCTGGTCAATGAGAAGCTCCAATTTGAGACGTAATAGGTCCAATTTTAGCTAGCAGATGATTAGTTTGTGATATTCGTACAACAGAAGATATGGAAACTATTTTATGAAATACACAGGAATCTAGTGTTGGATTTATAGTAGAGAGGTGTAATACAACTCAGGAATGAGGAACCCAAACAAATCTAGTTGCGCAAGTTCAAAAAGCAATTGCTTATACAAAAAGTAGTTTTCTTGTAAGAGCTCAAGAAAAAACACAGGCAAGTTATGATATTGGCAGAATTGGACTTTATAGCGATGGAAATATCGAAAACTCACCTTTTGATCTTATTTTTGATATACAAGAGATAGATAGAGTCATATTTAGTGAAGAAATTGAATACAATGGAGTGGAACAAGATTCATCAAGTGATAAAAAATTAGATGATTTTATGAAAGAAGATAAAAGCTATCTCTATCAAGATGATGTTCCTCTAGATGATGGAGATTTTACTGGTCTTCCTGACGCAAATACATGAAATACATGAGAAAGTCCAGTTATACTCCTGCCTCAAATTCGAGATCACCAATATATGTGTCCAGTAAATAATAGTTGATTTATACAGGCTGATTTTGAAGAACTTTACAATTCGATTAATTGAATTGGTGGAGCGAGCTACGTTTCTTCAACAAACACGTGGGTCTATCCTGATGGGAGTCTTTCTAATGGAACAAGTTGGGGAGGACCATTTCCAGGTCCTGGGCCTGAATGAAATTATACTCAAGTACGTGATGATTGGCCATGTGGCCCAGATGAAATAATCTGTATCATAATAGAAATGCAGAAATCAACCTACTGACTTGCTTGAGGAACTACCAGTTCAATTGAAAAAATATTAACAAAAGTTGCAGAATATTTAGAAAAACCTGCAAATGCATCATTGACTCAAAGGAAAATGACCACAAATAATTTTGAACTTGGGAGTATTATTTCAAATCTTCCATGAATGCTACGAGGATTTTGAATCGAAGTATCTACGAAACCACTTCCAATATTAGACTTAGAATCTGAAAATGAGTGACTGCTTGCGTGATCAAAAGAAATAGTTTCTAATAAAATTTGTAAATATTATAAAAATGCAGGACTAGATTGTAAACGTAAAAATGATGTAGACGTATTTGAGTGAAGTGAGTTTGAACAAAAAATACTAATTACATCAGCATGAATGCCAACAAATTCAGTAGAAGTAAGAAATAATGAGAGACTTAAATTCCAAGATGCACTCAAAGATAGAAATAGAACTCTCTATGCAGAGAGTAATAGAGCACTTCTATCTGATAATATGAAAAAATTTGAAAAACAATTTAGTGAGTTAGAATTATTTTTATCTTCTTTCCAAGATTTTTGTAATTCTCTGGCATGAATCGTTTGAGAAATGAAAAAAATTCCAACCCGTAGCAGTTAAAACAGCATGAATAAAAAAATACTTACATTTTTTGTCATAATTTTTCTTTCACTATGAATAGCAATAGTTTGAGTTTTTGCTGACGAATGTTCACAGAGTTGCAATATAGAAGATGCTCCTGCTCCTGCTTTGACGGAGTATTTTGCAAATATAAATCAAATTACAAACAATATAATCAGTTGACTCACACAAGTTGAACAAACAAATTCAGAAAAAAGACAAACGCAAAATGTAATACTTTGAGGTATGAACAAAGTACTCAGTGTCTGAAAATATTACACCAGTTTTGATTATACTCTTTCCCTGCCAATGACTCAGGAAATTCCAGCTCAGATGAAGAGAGATATGAAAATGTTTGATTCTTATAGTGAAAAATTAAATCAAATATTACTCAATGCTACAAAACGAGGTTCGGCAGCATGAATACTCACTAATGTCTGTAATGGAGTTTCAAACTGTGATTTTCAAGACGATACATCTGCAAATATCATTGTAAAAGTTATAAATAATAACGAACAAATTCGTGATTATATGAGGAGTTCTATTTTATGAAAATCTTATCTTGCTGATCAAAGTACATTTATACTGACTTCATCTGATATGAGTTCTCAAATTTCTGAGTACTATAATCCTGATACACTCAATGCATGTTCGCAATGTGATTGAGGTTTTAAAAAACAAAGTCTAGAACAAATTCTAACAATAAGTAATTTCACAGCAGGAGCAAAAAAATGAATCCAAGAATGGAAAGATGCCTGGAAACTCGCACGAGGTTGAAGCTCTGATGCGAACTATCGTGAACAGGAAGCAGTTATTCTCGCATGATATCTCGAAGAGCAGTGAATATCTGCTGATCAGGCTTGAGTTGTTATGTGAAATTTAAACAGATACAATGGTGGATGACTCACAAGTAGTAATCCGCTTTCAAACACAGCAGGAAATGCTCTTGCTCAAGTAGAAAATACTGCAGATAGTTTCAGTGAGATTCTCAATCAAAAGTTATCTTCATGACAGGATTCTATTCCATTTATAGAACTTACAAGAGTAGATACACAAGCTCAAAACTCAATAGATATAGATAGTTCTATTGCTTCAATGTATGAAAAGCAACTTCCCTTCTCATATGCGCAAGATGTATGAACACAACAACTTCAAGCCCGAATTATTAAAATGCATTTTTCTCTCACTCAAAGTATAAATATACTCTCAAAACTCGTTCCACAATCAGAAAAACTCTGCAATAAACAAGGGGTTTGAATGTGAAATTGTAGCTTCAGATAAACTTATTTTGGAGTTTTTCAATTCTTCTCTATAATTTTAGCAAAAGTACATCATAAACTGTTGCTCAATGCTCAGCCAAAAAGAACTCGATATAATGCGAGCCAACGCAAAAATTCATTCTAGAGTTTTTGATAAAATCAAAGAAGTCACTATTCCTGGAACAAAAGCCCAGGATATAGATGCACTTGCCTTAGAAATCTGTCAATCAGCTTGAGTACTTTCAGCCTTTACATGAGTCTATGGATACAAATATACGCTTCAAACGAGTGTCAATGACGTCGTAGTTCATGGTCGACCACTGAAAAGTATTGTTTTTGAAGAATGAGATGTCGTTACCTTTGATTTTTGAGTGAAAGATAAGCAATATGGTATTTGTACAGATGCAGCTTTTACGATGATTGTTTGAGATGAAAATAAATTTCCAGAAAAAAAGAAATTTTTAGAGGTATGAAAAAAGGCCCTTCAAAAATGACTTGAACAAGCAGTAGCTTGAAATACAGTATGAGATATAGGTTACGCAATTGATTCTTATGTTTCAAAAAAATGATATCATATTATTCGAGATCTTACAGGTCATGGGGTTGGAAAATCTCTTCACGAACAACCATACATTTATAATTATGGAACACCTGGAACTGGGATGAAGCTCAAAGCAGGAATGACTATAGCTATCGAACCTATTATAGGTTTTTCATCGTGAAATATCGTCGATCATGGAGATTGGGAAATTTACGTCGAAGATGGAAGTATCGGATGTCAGTTTGAGCATACTATCCTCATTACCAATGGAGCTCCAGAAATAATTGTGTAAATATTTCAAATATGGAAAAAATAATAAGGGTATGAATATGATCTTTTATAGTTAAAGATTGAAAAATACTATACGGACTGAGAAAGTCTAAACACTGAGAATGAAAATATTCTCCTCCCGGTGGACACTTAGAATATTGAGAAAGCATTGAGTGATGTGCAGTAAGAGAATTATATGAAGAAACTTGACTGATAGCTCAAGAAAAAAATGTAATAGTATACGCAACGCTCAATGAAATATATCCAAACAATGAAAAACATTATATAAATATATCTACGTTTATTACAGAGTTTACATGAGAGCTTAAAAATATGGAACCAGATAAATTAGAAAAATGGGAATGGTTTTCTTGGGATGAGATTAAAAAATTATGAGATAAAAATTTTCTTCCTGTACAAAATTTTATTGAAAAATATCCCGACTTTGATCCTAATACATTATAAATATGAAATTCCAAGAAGCTCGAGATGACTTTAATAACTGGCTTGAAGTAATTAAAAATAAATCACCAAAAACAGTAGAACAATACAATCGTCATTTAGAAAAATTTTCTGAGTATCTGGAAGAGAAAAATATCGATAGTTTTGAATTTAAGGTCGAAGAAATAACTCTCAAGCTTGCAGAATGATTTCGAAGCTACCTCTACAAAGCTAATAAAAAAATTTCTATCAAAACAGCGAATGCCTATATGATTACAATTCGTAGTTTTCTCAAGTATTTAGAAAAACAAGGTATTATAAGTCTCTCTGCTACCAGTATTGATTTGATGAAAGCAGAAACAAGACAAGTTGATTTTCTGAGTCCTGAGGAGCTCCAAAAATTATTTGCTGAGCCAAGAAGCGATTCACTGATTTGAAAGCGTGACAAAGCAATTATGGAGTGTATTTATTCAACCTGACTTCGTATATCAGAACTCACAGCGCTCAATAAGACCGATATAAATTTAGAAACTCGTGAATTTGCCATTAGATGAAAATGAAGAAAACTCAGAATTGTTTATTTAACACAGCATTCAGCTGAACTCATAGACAATTATCTCAGTGCAAGAAATGATCATGTGAGTCCCCTGTTTATTCGTCATAATATCAAAATTGATTCTATCGATGCATTAGATGATGAAACGACGAGACTCTCACGATTTTTTATCACTTGAATGATAAAATCATATGCAGTTAAAGCAGGAATACTCAAAGATATTTCTGCCCATACGCTCAGACATAGTTTTGCAACCAGTTTATTAGAAGCTTGAGCAGATCTCAGGAGTATCCAAGAAATGCTGGGGCACTCAAGTATTTCTACCACACAGGTATACACACATGTTACGAATCCTCAGCTTAAGAAAGTACATTCTAAATATATGAAATAATGGATAAAGAAGCCAGTATTATTCAAGAAAAAAGAAAATGAAAATTTTCATGGAGACTTTTATGAGAAAATTTTGTTTTTGAAGAAGACGGGCATTTTTATAAGATGCCTACCGTTTTAGCAAAAAATACGATGTATCGAGATTGTAGTTCATATGACAAGGTCAATAGTTCTCTTGAGATTATCAAAAAATATTTTTGACCTATAGCATATATTCCAGAAACTAAAATTTATGAAGATAAAGATGGTCATTTTGTAATTGACCAAATAAAAGTACAGGGAGGAAAGGAACTTACTCGAGATATGATGGATACAAATCCTGAACTCTTATCTCGATTCAAGAGACTTATTATTGCGAATGAAATTATGTGGGAAAAAGAATGAGTATTTCTTGATTTACTCTGAAGTGATATAGTAGCTCATCCACAGACCATCCATAATCTCATTACTGATGGAAAAGACCTCTATGTATTTGACTTTGGTCTTCTTGAGAAGAAACCTGGAAATTTTATCTTTCGATGTATTTCTCATAGTGTGAAAAAATTTCAACTTCTTTTTGTGAAAATTTTTTATTAAAAGCTCTTTGCTCTCGTGCATCTTTTAAATATAATTCATACATAATTTCTCGTATATAATCTATGAAACTCATCGTATGACTTTGAAATCCTTGAGAACAGTACGTGTCAACCAGACACAATGTTGGTTTTATTTTTGTAGATATATTTAGAGTAAAAAATGATTTTTCTGATTGGAAATACGAGTCAAAATTTTTAAGTGAAATTTCTACGTGATTATTAAATTGAGAAAAAGCTCTTCTAGTAAAACCACAAACATTCATGAATCTCTCATGACAATCACTTCAAAAAATATGTCAGTTTTATAAAATTGATGCAAGTGATTTTATAGTGATTTATGATGATATTTCTCTTGAATTTTGAAAAGTACGTTTAAGAGAAAAATGAAGTGCAGGATGACATAATTGAGTCAAGAGCATTATACAATATTTTTGAGAAAATTGGGATAGAATTAAGGTTTGAGTTGGATATGATGACAGATATGACGTCTCAGATTGGGTCTTATGAAAAATGAAAGAAGAAGAGCTCATTGCTTTGGATAATGAAGTATATGATTGAATTAATGAACATTTAAAAAAAAAGATTTCCTAATGAATAAAAAACAAAAAATATATTGTATTGGTATAGGAGGGATAGGAGTATCAGCACTCGCGAGATATTATCTTTCTGCATGATATGAAGTATTTGGAAGTGATATGCATGAGTCCGAGCTAATTTCAAAACTTATTGCAGAGTGATGTGACATATTGATTGGTACGAACTCTGAAAAAATAGACTCGAATTTTGAAAAAGTTATCTATTCAGAAGCTGTTCCAAAAAATAATGAAGAGCTTCTCAAAGCCAAAGAACTATGAATTTCATGCCAAAAATATTCAGAGGCTCTTGGTGAAGTAGTCAATGAATATAATCTCATCACCGTTTCTGGAACGCACGGGAAATCTACTACAACAAGTATGATAGCTCAAATTATGAAATATAGTGGAGAAGATTTTAAAGCGATTATTTGAACACTACTCAAAGAATTAGATGGAAAAAATTTTTACTCACACTGAGAAGCATGATTTTTTGTCATAGAAGCTTGTGAATATAAAGAACACTTTCTTTCTTATAAACCTCTCCTTGCTGTAATAACTAATATCGAGTATGATCATGCTGATTATTTTAAAACACCTCATGATTACGTAAAAGCGTACGAAAAGTTTATAGCTAATATTAGAGTATGAGGGTTTTGTATCCTGAGTGGAGAGGAAGAAAATAGTAAAAAACTCGTGGGTCAAAGAAATGATATTCACTATATTGAAGTTTTTCAAAATAATTTTAAATTACATCCAGCCACCTGAAATAACGAACATGAAGTTCAAGTGATAGATTTTCCAGAAATAGTACTCCATATTCCATGAACTCACATACTCTATGATGCCAAACTTGCATATATAGTAAGCCATATGATTTGAGTTTCCGATAAGTTAGTGCTAGAAAGTTTAGAAAATTATTCTGGCGTTTGGAGAAGAATGGAAAAAATTTGAAAAACTATACATAACAATTTACTCATCAGTGATTACGGACATCATCCTACAGAAGTACAAGTAACTTTGAAATCACTGAAAGAAGCTAACCCACAAAAAGAAATAATCTGTATCTTTCAACCACATCAATATTCAAGAACTATTGAACTTCTCGATTGATTTACTCAAAGTTTTCATAATTGTGATACACTCATTGTCCCAAATATTTATGAATCACGAGATAGTGAAGAAGATAAGAAAAACATGTCTGCTGAAAAGTTTTTAAAATCAATTCAGCATCCAAATTCTATTCTTTGAAATGGATTAGAAAATACAAAAAAAATTATTGAGAAAATAGATAGAGAAAATGAAGATTCTTGTATATTTATACTTCTTTGAGCTTGAGATGTAGATACTCTTAGATACCAAATAAAAACGACCGCTTAAGCGGTCGTTTTTTATGAATGAGGAATTTGTATTTCTCTGAGTACTTTTTCAGCGTGTCATTTCGCTCTTACATTTCTCCATTCTTGAATGATTTCTCCATTTTGATTGAGTAAAAAAGTAGAGCGTATAACTCATGTTACTATTTTTCAGTAGTTATTTTTTTCACCATATGCTCATAGTTCATTGTGAAGTGTGAGTTCAGGATCTGAGATGAGATCAATTTCTAAATTATGATCAACTATAAACTTTTTATGACTCTCAAGAGAGTTTTTTGAAACTCAAATAAGTGTGACTCATAATTCTTTAAATTCAGATTTCAGGCTAGAAAAACTCTTATTTTCTAAAGTACAACCTGGAGTATTATCTGCAGGATAAAAATAAAGTAATGTAAAAGGAGAATAGGATACAATATCATTCATCGAAAGTTTAGCAGTATCTCACGAAGATGCTACTGCTTCGTATGTAGTTTCTAAATTAATTTTCATATATATATTATTTTCAAATAAATATTTTTTGAGAAATATCTGTTCGAGCTATGATTCTTATAAAGAGTCGACTTACGAAAAATACTGAGAATAAACTTACAAGAATCCCTAATCAAAGAATAAATCAAAATCCTTTAATTAAATTGATTCAAAATATAAAAAGGATAAGCGCCACAATCAGCCCCGTAATATTTGCGTCCCAAATAGCTGAGAATGATTTTTCAAATCAAACTGACACAGCCTCACGAATCGTTACTCAAGATTTGAGCTCATCTTTTACCCTTTCAAAAATTAAGATATTCGCATCAATAGCAATACCTATAGAAAGTACTAATCCAGCAATTGATGCCAGCGTGAGAACCACACCAAATTGTTTCAGAATTGCAAGCGTGATAACTATATATATGAAGAGCGCTATAGCAGAAATAAATCAAGCAAGTCTATAGGTAAATATAAGGAATAAAAGGATTACAAAAAATCCAAATGCTCATGCAAAAATTATTTTTTCGAGTGAGTTTTGACCAAGTCGAGCATCAATAGTCCTTTCACTTGTGAGATAAATAGGCGCAGGAACTACTCAGGTATTAATATCTGTTGCAAGTTTTTGAGCAGATTCAGGAGTATAGTTCCCTGTAACTACTGCTTGTCCGGTTAAAATAGCATCATTTACAGTAGGAGCAGTTAAAAGTTCTCATCCTACAAAAATTGCGATTGGTTGCCCCACTAATCTTTTGGTAAGTTCTCCAAATATATCAGCTCCATCATTGTTAAATGTGAGTTCAACCATTGGTTGAAAGGCTTGGTTATATTGAACCGAAGCTCGAGTGAAATATCTATCATTTAGGACTCTCCCCTCTGAATCCTGAGCTGGCATCCAAATAGATGGTTCAGCAGCTACAATGATATAATCGTACATATCACCATCTGTTTTATAAATGAGATATCCATTTTCTCAGGATTTATTTGTTACTTCAGTGAGACTTGTAGAGATGTCATTTTCTCCTAGATTTAAAGTAGTACCAGACTGTGTTGCTCATGTTGAAGTTGCTCAACTTTGAGATAATAATGTCGTAATATCACTTACTGAACCAGTTTCAATTCATTCATTACTGTTTTGATATCTTTGAGTTTCAGTGACGAATTCTTGAGGATTTTTTTGTAAATCTAAAAGTATTTCTTGCGCAAGCTCCTTTCGTGCACTTCTGTCAGCTTCTGTAACAGTATCTCTTAACTCTTTGAATTCTATTTTAACAACTTTTCAAATAGCATCTTTTGCTCTTTGGATATTTGCAGAGTTTTGAAGTGCGTCATTTCATTTGAGAGGGATTTGAACAATGATATGTTCTTCGTCACCATAACTCGCACTTGTAATAATTGAATCATTAATATTAAGAGAAGCAATTCTCTTATCAATGACTGATTTTAGTCCTTCAACTATTGAGGCTTCTCGTTGTTGCGTAAAATCTTCTTCTTGTCGAGCTTCAACTAAGTCAATTTTATAATCAAGTTCAATCCCACCTTGTAAATCAAGTCCGAGCTTATAATCAGGACCAGAAAAAGGAATAACTAAACCAAAGTAATTCCATGGAACAGCAAAGAGTAAAATAAAGAGTCCTCAAAGAACGGTAAAAAACAATTTAAAAATAAGTGATTTCATAGAGTTAAGTAAAAATTATTGAGCTCATTGTATCCACAAACAGTAAATTATGAAAAATAGCTTATAATTATGTTTGACAAAAACAGTATTTAGTTATTATATAATTAATTTAGTAACAATAATGAGAGATTTTATGCATAAATGAATTTGAGTTTTATCTTTGTTAGCTTCAGTTTGAGTAAGTGATTTAGATGCGCAAACTTACCCAGTAGATGACAGAATGAAGGTTACGACACAATGATTTGAATGTGATGGAGTTTGAGTTTGAGATATAACTAAACAAAGAGTACTTGATTTAATAAATACTGTGGACTTAAACAATGACGATTTAACGGATAGAACACGCATATGATCAAATGGAGAAAGAATACTTACTTTTAAGTCTGAAGATATATTGATTTCTGTTGTTTGCAAAAGACCTTGAATACTTATATAAAAAATAAAAAAACTCAGGATTAATCCTGAGTTTTTTCTTCTGTATCTTTTTTCTTTCTCGCAAGTTGCCCACAAGCAGCTGCAATATCATCTCCCATCGTCGCTCGAATCGTTGAAACGACTCAATATTTTTCAAGAGTTCTTTGAAACTTCTCTATAATAAATCTTGGAGTTGTGGTATATCCATCTGAAGCAGTACCTTCTCAAGCATTGTACGGAATGAAGTTCACATGTGCGAGTCGCCCCTGAAGGAGTTTTCCAAGTTCATCAGCAAGTTTGAGATGATCATTTACTCCATTAATCATGATATATTCATAGAAAATTCTTTTATTTGTTTTCTCTACATATCTATCAAGCGAAGTCATCAGTTTTTCTAAATCATACGTATGATCTACTGGCATGATACTTCTTCTTATTTCATCATTTGGAGCGTGTAAACTTACTGCAAGAGAAGTTTGAGGAAAATCTTCTGTAAATTTATTAATTCCTGGAACAATTCCACAGGTAGAAACAGTAACTCTTCTATTTGCTAAATCAAACTTTTTTTGATTGGTAAAGACATGAATTGCTTCTTTCATCACATCATAATTGAGCATTGGTTCTCACATACCCATAAATACTACATTTCTCAGCTTTTCTCACTCTGTATTGAGCATTCTAGCAGCGAACATCACTTGTTCTACTACTTCATACAAAGGTAGATTTTTTTGCAATCCTAATTTTCAGGTTGCACAAAATGTACAAGCCATAGGACAACCAGCCTGACAACTAATACATAAAGTATTTCTTCCAGAGAGATGTCTCATCAAAACTGCTTCAATAAAAAGTCAGTCTTGTGTTTCAAACAGAAATTTTGTTGTTTGACCATTTGCAGAAGTAGCTTGATTATCTACTTTTAAAGTTTCATAGAAACAGTTTTCATTCAAAAGTTCTCTGAGTTCTTTTGGGATGGTTTGAATTTCATCAAATTTTGTGATAAAATTTTTGTAAATTGCATTCTCTATTTGACCATAACGAAAAGCAGGAATTTTGTGTTGCGCAAACAGTTCCCTGAGTTTTGACTCGTCATGTATTGAGAATTTCTCCACAATTTTTGGGTTAAGGTTCGCTGATTGTATAAAAAAAAATTGTTTTGTAAAGAAAAAAATGAGTGTTCTTGTCCTTGTTATTTTATGATTTTTTTCTATACTCAAATCAGTCAGATATTTAAGAAGTTTTTATGAAAAAATCGTTCGATGCCACATCGATTGTTGAGGCTATGGTTGTACTTCTCATTGTCGTAACCTGAATTGTTTGAGTCTATTGAATTCTAAATTCATCTCAAAGACTTGCAGGAAGTACATGAAATAGAATTGAAGCTATCTCTATAGCAAGAGATGGAGTAGAATCATTTACAAATATCAGAGATACCAATTGGATTAGATACTCAGCAGATTTATTAAATTGTTGGAATACTCTCAACTATAATATTAATTGTTTATGAGCAAATAATAGCACTTATGATATTAAATTAGCTCCCTGAAATTGATATGTAATTTATAAAAATACGCAAAATCAATTTCAGTTAGCTTCAAAAAATAACACTTGAAATTTTAATACACCAGCATATAGAAATAGATTTAAAGTAATGATTGATGCCAATTGATTATACACGCAAAGTTGAGGAACAGATACCCTTCCACTCTATACAAGAGAAATTCAAGTGGACTATCTCAATGCCTCATGAGTCGTAGTAGCAGACTCGAATCAAGCTAGAATGAGAGTGAGATCTCTCGTACAATGGAAGGATAATTGAAATGTAGAAGTAAAGTCACTCACTTTAGAAACTATTCTTACAAATTGGAAATAAAAAAAACACTAACTCAAGTTAGTGTTTTTTTATTTTAAGCAGCTTAATCAAAGTAATCATCCCTTGTGGCTTGTTTAATATTACTTGGTCTTTTCTGTTGATTCAGTATATCTCATGCTTTTCATTGTACTACTTGTGTAAAAGTTGGGAGTTGTTTTTCATCTTCAGCTCCTTCATCTTTGAATTTGTATCTTCATTCAGAATCTACTACTGTAGCTCTTTCATAACTCTTTCAACCATTTTCATGAGTAATGATATTATTTACAAATTTATCAATAATTCACGTATTTTCTCATGCCGCTATACTTTCAGAACTCGCTCATGCATTTACGAGTTGGTCAAAGTACACTCCCCAATCATTAAGCTTTGAAAATTTTCACGTTGGTGAATTAAAATTTGCTAATGTTCTTATTTCTGCATGCATACCCATAATTGCTGATAAAAAATCTCTTAGATTAATTTCAATAAGTTTCTTTTGTATTGCTCTATTTTTAACAGGATCTGGGTCATATTGTCTTTTTGTAAGAGCTATAAATTCAGGCACAACTTCTTCAGTCCACATTATATTTCAAGCATCACCATGAGCGAGTACTCACCCAGTTCTCATATTGAAAAGACCAGATGCTTTTTTTAAATTCAGGCCAGATGTTCATTTTTCAGCAAATTGATCAGTGAATAATTCAGCTTTTGCAGTAAAATCTACATCAGCTCACATATATGCTTGGAGTTTATCATAATATTTTTTGAAAATAGGATCATCTTCTTTTTCTAAAAATATCATCTTATTATCTACATCATCAATACCTCCTGTATTTAAAAGATAGAGAATATTGTTAATTTCTTCTCAATATTTTTGGTAGAATTTTATAGTGGCTTTTTGTTTATCTATTTCTGCTATAGAATTATTTTTTTGATTTTTAAATATTCAATTAGCATCAGAAAATATATCTGGATATTTTCATGGGTATTTTTCACTCAGTCTCTCGGAAATTCTTAGTATAGTTTGATTTATAATATCAATATCTCAAGAATAGGAAAGAAATCTCATCATCAGAAGCATACGAGATTGTCATGGAAAATTTTTCGCTTTATCAAGTAAGTCTTTTTCAAAATTGTATGCCATTCCAGAATACATCATCACAAAGGGAATCATATTCATTTGCTTCATACTACCTCATTTTTCAGTAACAGATTCAAGCCATCCAAAAGAATTAGGATAATTTCAACTACTTAACTCAGAAAGTCATCATGTTATACGTTCTTCCACATCACGTTCATTTGATCCATCTTTGAGACCAGTTGCCCACTCTTCTTCTTTACCTTTTCCACGCAAAGCTTTGAGCTCTTTTGCAAGTTTTGATCTTCTCTTCACTCCATTATACCCTCATTCATTTACTTGTTTCGACATGAGATTATAGACTAACTCTTCTTCTGTTGTGTTGAGTCATAATTTATTATTTCTTTCATGAACTTCAACCCAGACAGAATCACCAATGATACCTCACATTTTTTGGTACCAATAACTCTGTCATTGATACTCATACATTTCTTTTGCACAAAGCGCTCAATATTTTTCAAACATATAGAACATTCCAGCTTCTTTTTTGTATTCTGGAGTTCGAGGATCTTTAAGCCAACTTTTTATAAGAAGTGTTGCAGGTTTTGAGTTAATATCTTTCAGTCTTTGAACAAATTCCTCCATACTCTTTTTTTGCGTCTGCTCTACTCGAGATTGCATATCAGTTTTACCATCTTTTCATAAAATTGGTCAGAAAAATTTGAGAGCGAACTGATTTGCCTTATCATCATCTCATTCATTAAGAATATTTGTAATTTGTTCAATGGCTGTTTTAGAACCTTTAATAACTGAAGCAATAGACATCCCTTGAAAAAGAAAATTAAAGAGACCGAATTTACTTTCAGGTGTTGGAACATTATCCATTTCTTCTTGCTTGACCTTTCATTCTTCTAAACTTCGGAGCTCTAATTTATTATCTACAATATACCTGTCTAGGACTCAAACACTCATGGTATATTTTTGACTCTCTACTTTAAAAATTTCTCAAACTTTTTCATCTTTTTTCTCTCAGTCTTTTTGTTTTACAGACTTTTTCTTATCAGCAACTTCTCAAAAACTTAGCGTAACCATTTCACCGTCTATAGAATGAATTTTAAAAAGTTGTTTAGATCATCCAGATTGAGGAACTAAAAAGTCATACTCAACATCTGTTTTTGATTTTCTATGTTTTATTTTTCCAGATTTTAATTCAAATTCTGACCATTTTGTATACATATGGTCCGTTTGTGAAAACAGTTCTTGAAAATTAGTAATTTTAGATACTCTCACCGCTTTTGATTTCTTAAAAGCTTCTACAAATTGCTCATACGTGAGGAGCTCTTCATCTTTGAGTCATTTTACAAGTATTTTTTGGTCATCGTTAAATACTTTTAAAATACTAAATGAGTCTCATTTTTTGCCATTGGTTGTAAAGGTAGTTCATTTTTCAAGTCAAAAGGCTTTTCACTCAGTATCTATTTCATCAATTTGAGCATGAAGTGTTTTAGTATTTGCGTCTGAAACATTGAGGTATACCGTTTCTTTTTCCTCTTGAAGTTGTAGCAATTGCTTGAGTTTTGGGTCATCCTTCTGTTTAGATTTAGAAACTCATTGATTTGTTAACTCATTTTTCCTGGCTTGAATCTGCTCAGCAATTTGAGTCTTTTCATTCTCTATTTGTTGTTTACTTTGATAGTTTTCAGAACCGTGTATATCAGTTATTTTTCATGTTTGAATTCGATGATTCAAGGTTTGCTTTGAAATAAACTCAATTTCAGGAACTCAATTTTCTGGATTTGCTGACTTACTGGCAAAATCTATAAATCCAGAATAGGTTTGACGTGAAACATCACTCTTTGAGCGAGCATCATAAGATTCAGAACCCCTATCTACAAGTCAAAAAGTTCCAACATTTCAAGCATTGATAACCTCTGCATACAATTCAACTTCTTGTAATACTTTGGTTTCAGGATGGAGCATTTTTTGCTTCATGACAATAAAAGAACCTGGAAGGAAATGCTCTATCCCCTCAACATTTGAAAGATTTCATAAAGCACTTTTTGCCTCATCAAGTGTCTGAATACTCTCTGATGCAAGCCTTTTTTCAATATCGCTAATCAAGGAGTTAAAGTCCTCAGTAAAAAGTTTATAGAAAAAGTTTTTCTCAAAAAGTTGTTTTTGAGAATTCGCATTTGAAAATAATCCTTGAGTCGACATCAAAAGTTCATCATCACTAATTTGTGAAATATAGGTGTCAATTTCTATCCCAGTACTCCCAAAAAGACCAGTTTCAACAGAGGATTCTAATGCATCTTTTTTAATTTCTCTCGCAGCTTGCTGGTCAATAATTTCAAGTTCTAGAGCTTGTGCTACCGTAATACTTGGCATATAAGACTCAATAATCTTTTGTTTTTCCGTCTCACTAAATATTCATGATTCAAAAATAGTCATAACATCAGCTGTATCAAGTTTTTGTCGTGTTTTTAGCTTCTCATTTACACTACTTATAGCTCTTTGTTCATGATCTGGAAGTCTTGAAAATCTTTTTTCAATCTGCATATCATGAAACAATCAAGAAAAGATTTTTACGCTTGGTGTTTGAGTATTTCCATATGTAGTTTTGATGAATTTTCTTCTCTCTTTTTCTGAATTAAGGAGTTTTTCTAATTCACTTTCAGAATTTATTCCATCTATTTTTTGAGATATTTTAGTAGTATAATCCTGTGGAGTGATATTAAACTCTGCTAAAATACTATCCCGAATAGAGATTTTCTTAGATCGTATTCATGCTAAAAAATGAGCAATTTCTTTTTTAAAACTACTTATTTTAAGGGTATCATTGGATATTTCTAATCCTGAAAATCGTGAATCGGTTCAAGAAAAATTCTTGATTTCTTGTAATTGATCGCTATTTAAATCATTTAATCCATCAATAGATTGAGCAAATGAGAGTCGATCCTCCTTTTTATCAAGCTTATACTGAACAAAAGAACGTACAAGCTCACTATATACATTATTTTTATTTCAAGAGGTATTTACATTTGAATCAGTTCACTCAGAAAGAGTTGGTCCTGTCATATTGTGTAATTTAAAGATATTATAAATAGTATACTAGATATAGTCAAAAAAATCAAAATTAAAGGCACGGTAAAATAATATTGTAAATGGGAGTGAATACTATATTATAAATATAATATTTCATCAATCGTAATGTATGATTTTTCTTTGAATACTCGTGAGTATTATAATTTTTAGTTTTATTGTGTTATTTCACGAATATGGACATTATAAAACTGCTAAAATTTTTTGAATTCATATAGAAGAATTTGGATTATGAATTCCTCCAAGGGCAAAAAAATTGTGGAAAAATAAAGAATGAACTCTCTTTTCTCTTAATTGGATTCCATTATGAGGATTTGTAAAAATAGCCTGAGAATCTGAAACAGAGTTTTATTATTATTCAGGAAAATGAAAAAAACTCTGACTCAAAGATATTGAAAAGAGACTTCATAAACATGAAGATATCTATAATATTGATGGAAATGAAATCAAAAAAATTGAAAGAAAATTTTTAGAATCTCATATCAAAAACCATAAAGCTGGAGCTAATTTTTATGAAAAAAATATTTTTCAAAAAACAGCGGTACTTATTGCTTGAGTAGTTATGAATTTTTTGCTTGCAAGTATTATTTTTGCAGTGCTATTTATGATTTGAGTTCGCCCAATTGGAATAAACTCCGTTATTCCAACAAATCTTGAATCAAGAATAATTCCAACACTCGAGCAATCAATCACCCATGGACTTATTACACAGAATCCTTGAATTGTACTCTACCCTGTAGAAGATTCTGTTTCTGCTCAAGCTGGAATTTTGCAGTGAGATATACTTATTCGTGTCAATGATAATCTATTTTGAGATATTCCGGCACTACAAAGCTATATTAAATCTAACCCTAAAAATACTCCACTTGTATTGTATATTCAAAGAAATACTCAATGTCTTGCAAATTCAAGTGATACAAAAAATTGTCCTTCTACGGAAATGTTAGAAATAAAAGTCACTCCAAATAGTGAAAACATGATATGAGCCTATCTCGCTCCAAATTATGTACACCAAGAAGATTTTAAATATAAATACTGATTTTTAAAATCAATACAATATTGATTTTATGAGACATATGTTCAATCTCGACTTACCCTAAAATGACTTTGAATCTTGCTTTGAAATATCATACAACCTGAAACTCCGGAGCAAAGGCAAGAAGCACTAGATCAGGTTGCAGGTCCCATAGGAATAGTAGGCGTGATAACTCAATCTCTAGCCGGTTGATTCAGCCTTTTAATTATTTTATCAGCTGTTATATCAGTTAATCTATGAGTATTTAATTTACTTCCCATACCTGCTCTTGATTGAGGTAGAATAGTTCTACTCTGGATTCGAAGTGCATTTGAGGCTTTATTTTGAAAAAATACTTCACTTCAAAAAATAGAGAATCTGACTCATGTATTTTTCTTTCTTCTGCTTATTGCGCTTTCAGTTTTAATAGCGTATAATGATATTATAAAACTTTTTTAATATCATATTGTATGAATAAAAAACTCATTTCTGACATAAAAAATTATGTAAATTATCTCATGCTTCCACTTGATGAACTCTACTACCATCATTATGAACATGCACTCAGTGTTATGGAGCGTGCCATTTATCTTGCAACGATGGAAGGATGTGAAAGTGAGGAAATAGAACTCCTATGCATTGCTTCTCTCTTTCACGATACTGGCTTCGTGATTCAATATGATAATAATGAATACATAGGAGCAAAAATTGCACAAAACTATCTTAAAGCTACTTTATATCCAGAGGATAGAATAAAAAAAATAGAAAAAATTATACTTGCAACTGATCCAAATACAGAACCAAGAACTCTCCTAGAAAAAATAATTAAAGATGCCGATATGGATAATCTTTGAAGAGAGGATTTTTTTGATATTGCTGAGAAACTCAAACACGAAAGAGAAACTATAAAAAAAATAAAAATTAAAGATCCTGACTGGCATCATGCTGCACTAGATATAATCGAAGGACATAGTTTTTACACATCCACTCAAATTCTAGAAAGAAATGAGAAACTTAAAAAAAATACAGAAGAACTGAGAAAACAACTTTGAAATTCTTAATTTCAAACTATAATCGAGTCCAATACAAAAGAATGATACAACATCATTCTTTTTTAATAACCTAACAATAAATATGTTTAAATTTACTTTAGAAAATACTGACTGATTTGCTCGAGCCTGAGAAATAGAAACGAGTCATGGTAAGATTCAAACTCCTATTTTCATGCCCGTTGGGACAAAGGCAACGGTTAAATGAATTTCACCAGAAAATTTAGATGAAATGGGAGCTCAAATTATTTTGAACAATACCTATCATCTCTATCTCAGACCTTGAGACGAAGTAGTGAAACATTTTGGATGAGCTCATAGTTTTCAAAATTATCATAAACCAATCCTCACAGACAGTGGGTGATTTCAAGTATTTTCATTATGAAAAACGAGAGAGTGAAATTCACTTGTTAAAATTACAGAAGATGGAGTTCATTTTAGAAGTTTTATTGATGGAAGTAAGCACTATTTTTCTCCAGAAAAAGTTATGGATATCCAGTCAAATATTGGAGCTGATATAATCATGGCATTTGATGAATGTGCTCCTGGAGAAAGCTCAAGAGAATATGCCAGAGCTGCAATGGAACGAACTCATAGATGGGCACTACGAAGCAAAGAACAATGGCTAAAAAATAACATCACTAGAAAAACGAATGGTCAACACGAACAGGCTTTATTCTGAATTGTACAGTGAGTTGTGTATGACGACTTACGAAGAGAATCAGCTAAATTTATATCAGAACTGGATACTCCAGGAATATCGATAGGTTGACTTTCTGTTTGAGAATCAAAAGAAGATATGTATAGAATACTTGATGTTATGAAAGAAACACTTCCAGAAAACAAACCTCGTTATCTTATGTGAGTTGGTACTCCTGAAGATCTCATAGAATGAATATTTAGATGAGTTGATATGTTTGATTGTGTCCTTCCAACACGAGTAGGAAGACATGGACTTGCATTTGGAAGCTATGGAAATGTACGAATAAAAAATGAAAAACATAAACTCTCAGATCTAAAAATAGATGATATCTGTCCTTGTAAAGTCTGTAAAAATTATTCAAGATGATATCTCAGACATCTCATAAATGAAGATGAAATGTTTTGAAAATCGCTTCTTTCCTATCATAATCTCGCATTTCTTATTAACATTTGAAACAATGCAAGAAATGCAGTGCAACAATGAAAATACAAAGAATATAGAAATAATTTCTGGCAAAAATATTGAGAATTATAATTGAAGAAAAAACTTACAGTTTTTTGCATAATTAATTTTATTATATATAATAAAATAGACGATGCTATGAATTCTAAAAAATTATTGTGGATGATTCTATAAATATTTTTTGAAAAAATGATTTCTCAGAGTATTGAGAATCATTTATTGATTTTTTACAAGATAGTATTAAGTCCTGAACCACTTTTTCTACACTCCAAACTCATAGAGATTTGGAGTTCTTTTTTAAAATAATTTTTGAAGTTTGTAAACGAACAGAGAGAAATTTTGAAGGAAAACAAAGACTTACAGGAGAATACAAAGAATATCACAGTCATCTCTACGAAGTAGCAAGACTCTATTTAGAATATTCATGAGAAAATGCTACTTTAGAATGAATAATCATTGCTCTCAGACATGACGATATTGAAGATTTACACAAAGATTCTAAATCTAAGATTAAAGTAAATTTTATAGATATACTACAAGAAGATTGATACAAACCAGCTATTGGGGTGGAAATGCTCACAAAGCCAAAGGTCCCTCATATTGATGAAACAAGATTACATTTAGGCAATCAGGATTTACATAGTGTAAGAGAAAAACAAAAAATCGAGAGAGACGATAAATATTATGAAGCTTTTTTAAATATAGATACTTTAACCGAGGAACTATCTAATATTGCAGATGCTAAGTTATGAATTAAGTTGAAATCAGATAAAAAACAACTCGCAAGAGATATTGCTATCGTAAGAATAGTAGATAGAATACATAACCTCAGGACGATGCCAGAAAAGGAGTATAGTAATGAAAAAAGACTCAGAAAATTAAAAAATACTGAAGTATATTTATTACATTTAGCTCAATCTTTAAAAATGCCACGTTTATATGGTGATTTAGTATCATCTGTTATATACTGATATACTAGGTACTTCAAAGTGAAAAAAAATAGCTAATTGTGAATCTTTAAACAATAAAAATTAACTTACAACCTACCATGCTTTGTATTAAAACAACCTTCCCTAATAAACCAAGAGATTGCAAAAAATTTATTCAGTGAATCATAGGTGGAAGACTCGCTGAATGCATAAATAGAGTGAATAATGTGAAGTCATTTTATATATGGGAATGAAAGATTACAAGTTCGTCTGAACTCGTTTTACTTATTAAAACAGTTCCAGAAAAAAAAGAAAAACTTCTCAGCTTTATCAAAAAAAATCATCCGTATGATACTCCAGAAATTTCTATTATTGAAATGGAAAGTGATGAGAAATATGAAGAATGGATGAAGAAAAATCTATGAATATAAAAAGAGATATTACATCTCTTTTTTATTTATAAAAAAGAAATAAAAAGCTGTAATCATATAAGCAAAATATCACATGAAAGAAAGGAGAGATGGGTCTGCATCATAGTGAACAGAAGCTTTTAGGATGCTCCCTATTCCCTCTTTCTCTGATAAAATTCACGAAAGATTATATAAGGGATTTATGAATTCTGGAAGTATTCAAGCTTCTTGAAATTCGACTATTCCATGAGCCAGTAATCATCCTGCAATGAAAATAAAGAATATATTACTGATATAGAGTAATTTTTGAATTTTCACCTTCTTGAGACTCTTATATAATATCATTGAAACAATCAGTGCTCATAGTATTCATATAAAAGCTAGAAAAATTTCTCATTTTTGAGAAGAAAAGCTGAGTGCATTAAGAAAAATAACTGTTTCTACTCCTTCACGTAGAACACTCAATCACACCAAGAAGGTTAAGAGCCAAAGTTGACCACTTTGTTTAAAAGTTTCAGAAAGTTTTTTAACGTTTGATCAAATATTACGAAAATGATGTTGTGTCCATAAAATAAATCTTGTAATAAGAATACAAGCTAATACCATCAAAACTCATTCGTAAATCTGTTCTGTTGTACCTTCAAACGAACCAAGTAAATATGTGACAGTAATAGCAAAGAGAATACTTCAGAGGACTCACGCAGCTATACCATAGGCAATATATCTTTTTCGTTTGGTACTAACTCCAAATACCTGTAACATTGAATATATGAGTCCTACGATAATAGAAGCTTCTAAAGTTTCACGAAATGTTACCAAAAATATTGCCATAGGTATAATTAGATTTTAAATACACCCATAGATTATAAATAATGAATAATAAGTCAAAAGTAAGTTATGACTTAGTAATATCATCTAATCATTAATTTTATAAAATGCCTTATAACTCATTTGCATATATGGAGCGAGCGTTTGGGCTACTACAGTAGCATTTTGTGAATCAATTTCACTTTGGTCTATAAGATTTTTATATGGAAGAAGATACCTATATTTTCACGTAGTTACCATATTTTGAGAAATATAGTCAGAAATAGTAGTTAAGCATAAAGTTAATTTTTCTTGTTTTTCTTCACTCGTTCCATAATTCACTCAAGCAAGCTTTAGGTACATTTCACTATTTTCTGTATCATCATATATATCCTGAGCGAGCTTCAAACAAACACTATCACTATTTACTAATTCTACCTTTGGATGATTCAAAAAACTGAGTAAGTGTTCATATCTGACAGTGAGATTCTTCGCAGGATCTTGGTCTATTGTTGCAGCATTAAGATCTAAAAGTATATATGAAAGATCTAATTTTTTAAATCTTTCATATGTCACATTATTATCTTCATCATATATATATTCTTCAAAAGCATTTAATAAACTGTCCTCAAACATTCGAGAATTATTTTGAGAAACAAAATATTTTAAAAATGTCCCAACTCTATAAATATTGTTTTTATTTTTATTTTCTTCCTTTGGATACAATATTCTTTGATACATCTCTTGAAGGATTTTTTCTACTTCAATATTAATTCCTCCCTCTATATTATTTTTAGAAATTTGTGTCATTACTAAAAATAATCTTTCTATATCCTCTATATTTTGAATCATGCTAACAACGTCAGAATTTTGATCATTTGTATCTATTATATCAAGAAGCCTATTTCTATATTCTATAAAAAATGGTTCCTGATCCTCTGGAGCTATATTAAGATTGAAAAGAACAGGAAAATAATCAGGATGAAACTGAAAGACTGCTGACTCTTCCGTTTGTTGTCAGAGCTTATACTCGGAGTAAGACGCTTGTACCAGATTGGTTATACCATGAGGAATAGCAGAAGATAAAAGATATAATGCTATAACTCACAATACAGAGTATGAGAGGAATCAATTATAAGGATTTTGCTTTTCAAGCTTATTTTCATAGCTCACAACTGATTGCATAATAATCAGTACAAATAGAAAATACATAAGTATTCCGTACCAAACTATTCAAAAAGCTGAAATTGCCCACAAGAACAAGTAGATAGTAAGAAAACTAAGACTTAATAAAAACATTTTTTCTTCATTTTGATCTTTTTTAATACTAAAGTGAAGGTAATAAAAAGGAATAAAATAAAATGCTGCAATGAGGAGGTATCAAACAGGAAGAGATATATTTCAAAGAATAGATGTTAGAATATTTGATATAGGGCTTGGTATATAATAGACTAGAGTCATACATATAAGTCAGGCAAATACATATAAATATTCATTTCTTTTAAACGCTAGGAAAAGAAAAAGAAGTGGAAGGAGTGCAAAAAATACAAAACTTATATCAGTAAACTCTCCTTTTTGATTTAAC
This sequence comes from bacterium, assembly GCA_024635485.1. Classification (GTDB taxonomy): domain Bacteria; phylum Patescibacteriota; class Gracilibacteria; order BD1-5; family UBA6164; genus JAACSU01. Next base: position 62,440 of record JAGXIV010000024.1, read on the forward strand.
TGAAAAGTCAGATTAAATGGAAGCTTTAAATAGTTATTAATCCCCTTCTCATACCCAAAATATCTTCAAAAATCTTCATTATTTGTAGTTCAGCTACTACTGATTCCATTTGTATACTGATTCTGAATATTTTGTATTTCTTCACTTGTATAAATATTTGAATACTCAGGAATATAGTCCGCTGAATATCAACTTATCATACTTCAAATACTTATACCTGCTCCATTTGGAGCTTCAGAGATATGTTGTACCGTCCAAGGAATCAAAGCGACAATAAAACCGAGTATAAGTATTCATACCTGACTTATAGTATCTTTAAAGTATTTAGAATTCTGATTATCTTTTTTATAACTTACATACAGTAATGAAAGTCCTCAAAATATAAATACTCACGCAATGATAAGTTTAATGAGATAAGGTACCTCTATAATAACATTCATGAGTTTCCAGAGATTTCAGAGCGTAAAAACTCAAACAAATAGGGAAAAATACGCAGTAAATCATAATACTCACATTCTCTTATATATATACATTCATAGTGCAGATATCAAAAGTAAAAGTGAGGTGACCTTTATTGCAAATACGAGTCATATGAGCAATCAAATAACAAAGAATCTCTTCAATGTTTCACCTAGTATATTTTCTGATTTTTGAATAATTTGATGATACAATAGTGTGAAAGAAATTATTGAGAATGTAAGTAGACCATAATCAAGCTTCATATCTTTTGCGAGCTGAAACACTCACATTGGCAACATCAAAAGAATCACTACTCAAAGTAAGGGAAGAGAAAAATAATATCTATACTTTCATAAAATATAATTCAGAGACATATAAGCTATGAGAGCAACACTCAAACCAGCAAAAGAATTGAGAAAAAATGCCAGGGTTTGACTTCCAAAAATAAATCACATTCCAGTATACAATTCCCATGTGTACATCTTTCAGAGTGGCAGTAATTCACCAGCCTGACTTATAAGTTTTGGAAAGTTCATGTACACTCACAGGTCATCCCAACCTATAGGAAATGGACGAAATACACTTACAAAATTAATTGAGAGAAAAAAAGTAATAATTCATAACAATATCTCATTAATAATTCTTGGAATTCAAACAGGATCATTATGTTCTTCTGAAATATAAAATTTTGTAAGATCTCATACATTTTTTATGCTTTGATTGATTGAAAATCAAAAACATAGGAATAACCAAACTAAAATTCAATATATATTATAAAGGCCAACAAAGGCAAGAATAAATATTCAGAGCATAAAGACAAAAAAACCTACTCAGAGTCAAGCCATAGACTTAATTATAGTATTTTCCTCTCGATATATATTACAGATATCTAAAATCTTTTGTCCTAAACTCATGAAACAGAGCCATAATCCACTGATAATGATGAGAATTCATAAAATTTTAAATGTTAATAATATCCCCAGTCCTACACTTAGACCATTGATACTAAAAAACATCATTGATAGAAGTAGTAACTGAAATACAAAAAATCATACAATTTTTAAGTATCATATTCATGATTCTCGTTCTTTGAATCACACTTCAATCAATTTATAGATTCCATAGATTATAAAAGCAAAAATTATGTATATTCAGAAAAACTGTTTTTCCTCCCCATGAAATGCAAATCAAATGTAATACAGATAAAATGAGAGAAAAATTCAAACAAAAAGTGATGCAAAGCGAACAATATTATTCATGAGAAATAACTAATAAAGGAAATACTTTTTTTCTGAAAACTATAGTATCTTTTTTTAATGCCTTGTAAAAGTTATTTTCTTAAGCTTTCTTTACAATTTTAATACTTTTGATACATTATATATTGGATGAAAATTTAATTTTTAATGAACATAAATGTCTGATTATTTTACGAAATCTTTAGAACTTCATAAGAAGTTAGCTGGAAAAATAGAAACACATGTAAAAACTGAAATTACAAGTAAAGAGGATCTCGCTACTGTATATTCTCCTTGAGTAGCAGAACCGTGTAGAGAAATTGCAAAAAATAAAAATACTGTATACGACTACACAATTAAGTGAAATACGGTAGCTGTAATTTCTGATGGATCAGCAGTATTAGGACTTTGAAATATTGGAGCTGAAGCTGCACTTCCTGTAATGGAATGAAAATGCGCACTCTTTAAAAACTTTTCGGGTCTTAATGCCTTCCCTATTGTCTTAGACACACAAGATACTGAAGAAATTATTAGAACCATTAAGAATATAGCTCCAGTATTTGGTTGAATTAATTTGGAAGATATCTCAGCTCCAAGATGTTTTGAAATAGAAGAAAGACTCAAAGCAGAGCTCGATATTCCAGTTTTTCACGATGATCAACATGGAACAGCTATTGTCTGTCTTGCAGGACTTATAAATTCACTTAAAATAGTAGGCAAGAGAAAAGAAGATATTAAAGTAGTTGTTAACTGAGTATGAGCAGCTGGAGTCGCAATAACGAAATTACTTCTCAAGTTTTGAGTAAAAAATATTGTAGTAGTAGATAGTAGTTGAACCATTTACAAATGAAGAGATTGACTCAATCCAGTCAAAGAAATGCTAACGGACCTTACAAATACTACTTGTATACTCAATCCAAATTGAGATGGATGTATAAAAGGTGGACTTGCAGAAGCTGTAAAATGAACTGATGTATTTATTGGAGTTTCTGCACCATGAGTTCTCACTTCTCAGATGGTAGAGTCAATGAATCAAGACTCTATAGTTTTTGCAATGGCAAATCCAACTCCTGAAATTATGCCAGATGATGCATATAAAGCTGGAGCTAAAATAGTTGCTACAGGTCGAAGTGATTATCCAAACCAAATCAATAATGTACTTGTATTTCCTGGAATATTTAAATGAGCCTTAGCTCGAAGAGTAAATAATATTACTGACGATATGAAAATATCAGCAGCAGAGGCTCTTGCAAATGCGGTTGAAAATCCAAGCCCAGAAAAAATCATACCATGACCTTTTGAAGATGGAATTGCAGACCTAGTGGCTGCATCAATAAAATAAGTTTTCAACATAAAATATCTTCCAAATTTGGAAGATATTTTTTTTAGGTATACTGTATTTAATATATTTCTAGAGATAATTCATGATAGACCAACATTGATCACTGGCAGAAAAATTCATAAAAAAATGAGTCTGGCTCTATATATTTAGTTTTATTATAGCTCCTATGGGCTATATCATAAAAATAATAGTTTCTTGAGAAATTAGTGTTAGTGAGCTTTGAATACTATATGGAATCATAAGTCTCATAACATTAATTTCTGCCTATAATGATCTTGGGATGAGTGAGAGTATTAATCACTTTGTTCCAAAATATGTTACCGAAAAAAGATATGATAAAGTTAAAAGTATATTAGTATATGCATTTATCGCTCAGATGAGCACTGGGATATCTATTGCATTGTTCTTCTTTCTATGAGCAGATTACATCTCTGAACAATATTTTAAATCAGTTGCAGCAGCATGAGCTCTCAAAATATTTGCATTTTATTTCCTTGGAATAAATGTACTACAGATTTTGACTATTTTCCTACAATCTATACAAAATACTTTTCTTCAAAAAAGCATTGAACTCATAAGAATGTTCAGCACTCTCATACTTACATTATGAGTTTTTATGGTAGATTATGGATCACTCATAAATTATAGTTATACATGGGTCTTAGGTATATATATTTGAATTATATTTGCAGTAACGCTATTTTATTTTAAATATTTCAAACTATATTTCCAAAATGAGAGAATACTCTGGGATAAAGAATTATTTCTTACTATTTTTAAGTATTGAGGACTTGTTTTTCTAGGGAGTCAGGCCTGAGTTATCCTGAGTCAAATGGATATGCAAATGATTATTTTTATACTTGGAACGACGGATGCCTGATATTATACGAACTACCTATCAATTATTTCTATTCCATTTATGATAATTGGACCTATTTTTTGACTCTTATTCCCTGTTTTTTCAGAATTATATAGTAAATGAGATTACACCAAAATTACACTTGTGAAAAATATTTTTACAAATAATTTTCTCATTATTTGAATAGCTTTCAATATCTTTTTATTTACATTCGCAATACCAATTGCATATGTATTATTTTGAGAAAAGTACTTAACCTCATGAGTAATTCTTCAATACTCTGTACTATTTCTAATTTTTAATTTTCTTCTACAAATAAATTTTAGTATCCTTGCATGAGTATGAAGAGTAAAAGAAAGACTAAAAATAGTATTAGCTGCTGTATGAATAAACTTCATAACGAATATACTTTTCATATATATGTTCTGAGTTACCTGAGCAGCAATTGCAAGTTGAATCGGGTGGATATATATGTGGTGAGCAACCGAATATTGTACTAGAAAAAATTATCCTCTTCAGATTGATAGAAAAAATATTATAAAAAATATACTACTACTTTGAACACTATCTTTTATTATACTGTTTTTCTTCTGAAATTTTACATATTTCACGATACATATTTCTAGGGTATTTTGATTTTTTATATTATTAGGCATTTCAATCATTTATTTTTGTATATTTTTTATTATAAATTATAGTATGTTTCAGAATTTTATTTGAGAAATAAAAAAATTACGACATTAATATGAAAAAAATTCTCACAATTGCTGGAACGAGACCCGAGATTATTAGACTCAGTGAAATTATAAAACTATTAGACCTTCATACAAATCATATATTTGTTCATACTGGACAAAACTTTACACATGAATTACATACTCAATTTTTTGATGATTTGAATTTACGTTTACCAGATTATCAATTCAATAAAGAATGACTCAGTGGTTTTTCTTTTATTGGTCAAATGTATCAAGATATAGATAGAGTGTTAGAAAAAGAAAAACCTGATTCAATACTCATACTATGAGATACAAACTCAGCCCTTAGTTCATACGTGGCAAAAAGAAAAAATATCCCTGTATTTCATATGGAGGCATGAAATAGATGCTATGATGATTTTGTACCAGAAGAAATAAACAGAAAACTCGTGGACTCACTTTCTGAATATCTTCTCCCTTACACACAAAGAAGTAGAGAACAGCTCATGAGGGAAGGATATCATCCAAGTAAAATAATAGTGACTTGAAATCCAATTACAGAAGTATTACACAAACACCTTCCTTGCATTCCAGAAAATGAAGAAAAAGATGAATATATTCTTGTGACCCTTCACAGAGAAGAAAATGTATGTAATAAAAATAATTTAGAAGGAATTTTTAAGGCTCTTTCAAAAATTGCTGAAGATAAAAAAGTAATCCTTTCCGTTCATCCTAAACTTGAAGAAATGATGAAGAAATATAAAATTGCTTCACACAAAAATATATCACTAGTAAAGCCCTTTAGTTTTAAAAAATTTCTTTCTCTCGAAAAATACGCTGCTTGCGTTCTCTCTGATAGTGGTACAGTCCCTGAAGAATGTAATATATTATGAACTCCTTGTGTTCTCCTAAGAACTTCAACAGAGAGGCCGGAACTGCTTGAAAATAATTCTATGGTACTCAGTGGTATATCTCCTTGAAATATACTTGACTCCTACAGGGTAGCTATGAGTACTTCTGTATGAGCTATTCCTGAAGATTACAGAGATATTAATATATCTGAAAAAATACTAAAACTTATTTTACGACATATATAAAAATTATGAACTTAGATTTTAATAACAAAAGAATACTTATCACTGGAGGAACAGGTTCATGGTGAAATGAACTTACAAAACAACTGCTTGATGCATATAATCCAAAGGAAATTATAATTTTTTCTCGAGGTGAACTTGCTCAGGTAATGATGTCCCGAAAATTTTCAGCCTATAATAATATAAAATATGCTATTTGAGATGTACGTGATTTAACGAGGCTTAGTGAATGTATGAAAAACGTAGATTATGTATTTCATCTCGCTGCTCTCAAACACGTCCCTGTTTGTGAAGACTACCCAGAAGAAAGTGTAAAAACAAATGTTACTGGAACTGAAAATGTCGTGAAGGCTGCAAAGCAAAATAATGTTTCTGTCGTAATAGATGTTTCTACTGATAAAGCCTGCAATCCCATCAATGTATATGGAAGTTGTAAATCACTCTGAGAAAAAATCATGATCCAAGCCAATGATGAACATTCAAGTACTAAATTTGTATGTATTAGAGCTTGAAATGTCATGGGAACAAATGGTTCAATTATTCCATTTTTTAAGGAATTACTCAAAAATTCAAATGCCGTACTTCCTATCACGGATATCTGAATGACTCGATATTTTATGACTCTTGAGCAAGCAATTTGACTTGTTTTCAAAGCAACTCAGCATTGTTTTTGAGGAGAAATATTTGTTACAAAGATGCCCGCATGTAACATATTAGACATTGCTGCAGTTCTTTCAGATTTTTACAACAAAGAACTGAAATATAATGTTATAGGAATTCGACCATGAGAGAAACTTCATGAAGAGCTTGTGTCAGAATATGAATCAATAAACACAGTAGAAAGTGATAACTTTAGAATCATCCTTCCTATGACAAAACGACTTGAAACCCAGTACAAAGAATATCCAAAAATGAATGAAAGTAAGTATACTTCAAATGATGAACTAATGAGCAAGCAAGAGATAAAACAAATGCTTCAAGATGGTTGATTTCTAGATAATTAATCTAATTACTAGTTTCTCAAAATATTTTTTGTTTCATTACATCTGGACCATATCAAAATTCAAGAAACATAGGGTGTGATAATACGAGTGATAAACCAGCTCAACCAGGATTATCCTGTTTCATATATCGCTCTACATGAGAGAAATGTATTTGTGTAACTCTCTCTAAATTTAAATATCTAGAATCTCAGGATTTTAAAACAGCGAGATATACTAAATTATAAAAACCTCTTTCTTTAAATTTTTGAACTCACATGAATTCTAATGTATCAGGATCTATATAAATTCATCCTTTAGTGCTCAAACGAGAAGCTGTATATGCAGCTGGATCTATCTTTCCTTCTTCGTTTATTCAATCCGATGTATTCATACAACCACCCAGTATATCTATTTGACCAGCTGCTTCTTGTGAATCATCTGGTCTCTTATATACAAAGAAGGATTTTTCCCCTGGATCATAAAATATTCCTCCTGCAGATAATACCTCATATTCATGAGACTCTAAATCAATACTTATTTCATTATTTTTATTTCATCATCTCAAATTATTAAATGCATGATATGTTTCATATTGTCATATTTTAGCATTTGTAATAATAACCTTTCAATCAATTATTTTAATTTCAGGATTTATAATAATATCTCCATTTGTAGTCTGTATAAATTCTTCATATCCATCAACTCACCTATCAGTTCCAGCTCTTTTTACATTTTTCTGTTCAGAGAGTATTTTATGTGTATCGGTCTTGAAGGCATCTCGAATTCATAATATTTGAGGTGAAATATCAAACGTTATTCCCTCAATTCAGATAGGACTGATTTGCTGCCAGTCTCTTTTTATATTCTCCATAATATAAAATATTAATTATTGTATATATAATACCTTATACGAATCATATAGCAACTATAAAAAAGTATTAACAAGAAGATAAACTGTAAAATAACATCATTTTTAATATACTTTTTTCAATATATATTTCTATCAATATGACTATAAAAAATACAATACTGATAACATGAGGAACTGGAAGACTTGGAAAAGCGTTTAAAAAAATACTGCCAAATGCACTATATCCAAGTAGAAATGATATGGATATTACAAATACTCACGTTGTAGAGTCTTATATAAAATTGCATAAACCAGATATTGTTATTCATCTTGCCGCTCTCGCATCAATTCCAAAGTGTGAAGAAAATAAAACTCTTGCATGGAATACGAATGTTCTTGCAACGAGAAATTTAGTTAAAATATCTAAGAAATATTGAGTTAAGAAATTTATTTATCTCCAATCTGCCTGTATTTTTAGTTGAGAGGATGACTTTATGTATGACGAGGATAGTATCCCTGCTCCAAAACATTATTATGGACTTACTAAACTTGTAGCAGAAGAAATTATAAAATCCTATAATTCAGATATTTTTCAAACTATTATAGCAAGAACAAATTTTACAACAATGCCATGGGAGTACCCAAAAGCCTTTACTGATAGATATTGAACGTATTTATTTGCTCAATGAGTAGCAAAAGGAATAGAAGAAATTATTGATAGTAATACAACCTTTCCTATAATACATATATGTGGAGAGAGAGAAATATCTATGTATGAATATGCTCAGCTCTGATGAAGTGATATCAAACCCATGACTCTCGCTGACTATGATTGACCAGCGCTCACAAGAAATATGTCACTCTTAACAAAGTACTGGCACACATATAAAATAGAGGATAGTAATTATAATGACAATTAATATGCAAAAAGTTGAATACATAGAGAATCCTACAGATTTTCTTAATTATGTCTCAAAAAAAATAAAACAAACTGATATTGTTTTAGATATAGGTTCTGGAATAAATCCACAAAAGTATATAAAACCTGTAGTACACATATGTGCAGAGCCTTATGATCAATATGCACAGCATTTACTTGAAAAAATATGAAATAAACATAAGTTTTTTATTATCTTGAAGCAAAAATGGGATGAAGTTATAAAAATAATTCCTGAGAATGGAGTTGATACAATTATTACATTAGATGTTATAGAGCATTTAGAAAAATCAGAATGAGAAGATGTACTGAAAAAAAGTATTCCTCTAGCAAAGAAACAACTTATTATGTTTACCCCTTACTGATTTCTTCCACAAGTTGTACCTGATGGAATGAAAGATGCATGGTGATTAGATGGAACTGAATGGCAAAGACACAAATCTTGATGGACTGAAAAAGATTTTTGAGATGATTGGGATATATATATTTGTCCTGAATTTCATTTTAAAGATGCAATTACTTGAGAGACACATATTAAACCGTACTGAGCAATGTTTGCAATACTTAATAAAGAAAATAAATCGATAGGAAATATTTACTCATTAATACGAAGTATAAAATCTTTTTTTATATATACATTACCCCTCTACTTTAAAAGCAATAAAATATTTTACAATCCTATACTCAAGTATTTGTATAGAAATATTATATTAAAAATAATTAAAAAATAGTGTTCAATCCCAAAGTATCCATAATAATTCCAGTTTATAACTGATCTAATTATCTATCTGAAGCAATTGAAAGCGCTTTGGATCAAACTTATAAAAATATTGAGATTTTAGTTATAAATGATGGTTCAAATGATAACTGAGCAACTGAAAAAATTGCTCTTTCTTTTGAAAATAAAATAAACTATTTTTATAAAGATAATTGATGAGTTGCAACTGCACTAAATCTTTGAATAGAAAAAATGTCTTGAGAATATTTTTCTTGGCTTTCTCATGATGATTTGTATTGTCCTAATAAAATTGAAGAACAAATCAAATTTTTACAAGATAAATTAAATAAAAATATAATAATAACTACTGATATTAAAATTATAAATTGAGATTGAGAAACAACTATAGATAAGGTCGACTTGAGTTATAAAAGTGATAGAATATTGTATACTCTAATCATTAAGTGAGTTATTAATTGATGTACTTTATTAGTACCTAAGATCGCTTTTGATACAGAATGAAATTTTAATAAAGATTTAAAAACAACACAAGATTATGATATGTGGTTCAGAATAATAAAAAATTATAACTTCTTTCATTTAAATAAATCATTAGTCAAAAGCCGTATTCATGAAAAACAAGATACAATTAGATTAAAACATTTATGTGCAAAAGAACAAAATAATTTGAGAAAGCAAATACATAAATATTTTAGTATCTACGAAATAAGAAAAAGTTCTTGAAGTAATCTCCCTATTTTATTTTTTAGAATAAAGCTATTTTTTTTACAAAATAGAACAAGGATATTAAGTATATTAGTAAAAATAACTAGTAAACTATGATTATATAATTCTATATCACATTTATGGAGGAAATATATTTTAAAAATATAAAATGAACGACTTAATAAGCATAATTATACCTCACTATAATAGATGAAATTTAATGATGGATACATTATTAAGTATCAAGGAACAAACTTATAATAACTATGAAATAATAATTATTGACGATTGTAGTACTTCTAAGAATGCAATTTTAGAATTAAAAAAAATTGAGAAACTATTTAAAGAAAAAAACTTTCAAATTATATATTTAAAAAATAATATATGACCAGCATGAGCAAGAAATAAGTGAATTGAAGTATCAAAATGAAAATTTATTTTTTGCTTAGACAGTGATGATAAAGTTTATAAACTTACATTAAGTAAATCTATAAAAATCCTTCAAAAGGACGATAGAATAGGATTTACATATACACATACAAAGTATGTATGAGAAAAAGAATATATTTCTAAAAGACAAAAATTTAATTTTAAAGACTTACTGTTTTATGATTATATAGTCATTAGTAGTTTATTTAGAAAAGAATGTTGGGAAAAAGTTAATTGATTTGATAATAATAAAAAATTAGAAATCGAAGACTGGGAGTTTTGGATTAATATATCAAAAAATGGATATGTTTGAAAATTAATTAATTATGTTGGTTGTGAAATTTTAATACAAAAAAATAGTTATTCAAGTAGAGTGAAATATGATTTAAATAAATCATTAAATTATATACAAGAAAAACATAAAGATTTATATAAAAATAACAAAATTATTTATTTAGAATACTATATTCCAATTTATTTGAGAAAAAGTTATAGAAAAATAACTTCTCTTGTACCTCAAAATATAAAAATTATTTTACAAAAATTATTATGAAAATTGTTATAATTTAATTTTTATTCATAGATTAAAATGCATAATCCAAAAGTATCAATTATAATACCTGTTTACAACTGAGCTAATTTTTTAGAACAGGCTATTAACAGTGCTCTTGCTCAAACTTATAAAAACATCGAAATCATAGTGGTAAATGACGGTTCTAATGACAATGGAGGAACTGAAAAAGTAGCACTTTCATTTAATGACAAAATTAAATATTTCTATAAAGAAAATTGATGAGTTTCTAGCTCACTTAATTACTGAATAAAGAAATCTCAAGGAACATTTATTTCATGGTTATCTCATGATGACTTATATCATGAAGATAAAATTAAAAAAAGCATAGATTATTTACAAACAATTGCATGATGAAAAAACATCATATTCACAGACTATAAATTTATATCTGGGACTTGAGAAAAATTACAAAATATTAAAAGTCCTACAGAAAAAGAAGATATATTTTTCAAATTAATCACAAATACATTTGCACTCAATGGATGTACACTGCTCATACCTAAAAAAGTTTTTAATGATGTGGGATATTTTAATACTGAATTAAAAACAACTCAAGATTATGATTTATGGGTACGATGTTTAAAATGATGATATAGCTTTATAAATCTGCCTGAAAATCTTGTAGATTATAGAATTCATTGAAATCAAGATAGTATAAAAAAGAAGTCCCTTTTTCACAAAGAAATAAAAGATGCTCAAAAAAAAGTTTTAAGAGAGTTTTCATTAGATGAAATATATAATAAAAGTGGTCAAAGATGAAATAAGTATTACATCCGCCTCCATATTAATTACTTATTTATAAAAAATAATACGTTAAGAAGTTTGACACAATTAAGTCAAAAACTCTGAATATATAAGTTCATAGCCCCTATTTATAGGAAACTATTCATAAAGTAGTGTTATTTATTCTATTATTTCTTTGTACCATTGCGGAATAACAGTATCTATAGAATAAAGATTCTCTGTCTTGAGTCATATATTTTTTATTTTTTCATAAAATTTTTCGTCATATATAATTCTCTGAAAGAGCGTTGAAAAATCTCATTTTTGCTTCACGATATGTATTGGGTCAAATATCTCATCAAACAGTTTATAGTCATTTAAGATGACTGGAAGCCCATAGCTCATAGCTTCAAGTATAGCGATTCCAAAAGTATCTTGAAAAGTTGAATAGAGAAATATATCTGATTGTAGATAGAAATCATTTATCTCTTCTTTTAAAACACTTCCAACAAATGTTATCTCTATATTACTTCATAAAACATATCTCTGAGATTCTTTTTGTATCTTCTCCAAATACTTCCCTCCTCAAACAATTGTGAGACTGATTTGAGTATCAGTTTCAAGTGCCTGAAGCTTATCTATGATATCTAAGACTCATCTGGCTTTATCCCAAAAAGCAAAACTTGTAACCGTTACAATATTAATTTGAGACCTTGATTTTAAGTAAGAGTTTTTTGATTGAGGAGAAGATATCTGATTTTTAACAAATGGATAGATAACTTGAGATTTATTATTTGTATCTCACGTCATATTTTTTAGAAATTTTGAGGAATACAAAATCTTATTCGCAAATAAAGAATTATACGGAAATAAAAATGCCAATAATCCTCCTGGAGAAAAGCTTCTCTCTTTCCAATACAAACCATTTATATTTAAAATATATTTTGATCAAATAGGCTTCCATAAAAAAGGAATTGATGAAATAATAATCTCATATTTATCTCTATTTATATGTAATTTCAACCAAGGATTGAATCAAGACACAAAGAGACACTCAATATCCTCGTAGGTATCGTTCAACTCTTTAACTAGGTTTTTATATAGTTCATATGGTCATCATCAATTAACTGGAGCTACAAATGCTATTCTTTTTTTCATTATTTATATTACATTAAATAACTTTTCTATATTTTTTTTCATATCAAATTGATCTTGAAGAATTTCTTTATTTCTTTGGGAAAATTTATGTTTCTTTTCAAAATCAGTAAGAGCTTCAATGATTCATCTTTGTAGCTCATGTAAAGAATCGTTTGATAATAATATACCATTTTCTCAGCTTGTAATAACCTCTTTTGCTCATTCATAGGGTGTTGCTACAATAAGGCATCAAAGCTTCATAGCTTGTAAAAGAGTAGTCGCTAAACCTCAACCTGGAGAACTTGGATGAACATGGATATCAAACTCCGATTGATAACATAAGCTATTTTTATAATCAACTCCTCAGCTGAAGTAAATTCATGAATCTGTATATTTATGAGTTAATGACTTAAAATCTTCTCAAGTTCATATAATAACCAACTGAGTACTATGTAATAAATTTTTAGGAAGAGTTAAATATGCCTCGCACAATCATCAAACATTTTTCCAAGTATACAGCCTTCAAACATATCAAATAATTTTTTTATTTGGAAACTTGTTTTTCAAAATATTACTGGAAACAACTTCTGGGAACTCTATCCCTCTATGCCATACTACAACATCTTTTCTTCAAAACTCATCTTCTACAAATTTTTTACTTGCTTCACTGATACATAAAACTTTGTTAGCTTTTTTCAATACCCATTTTCAAATAAGTCTATCATAAATATATGCTATCTTGTTTTTTACTGGTGAAGAGAGTAATACATAATCTGAACCGTGTTCAATATGCACCCATTTACATTTATATTTTCGAGCAATAATTCATCCCATAAGACTCGAAAGAAAAAATCTCGTATGAGTAATAATGATAATATCTTCATCTTTTTGATTTTTTAAATCTTTTATTATAGAATATATACATCACAAAGAATTCCAAAATTCTTTTGTCCAAAATGCAGGTATTGGAAAGTTGTCTATAATCTCATAACTAGGAAAAAATATCTTGTTGTCATTGTCTACAATAATTTTATTTCAATCATTATAGACATATTTTTTATTCATTTCTTTTTTTGATTCTTGACACATATTTCAGCTATATATGTAACTCTTTCAACCTGTCCACTTTAAAAAAATATCTTCTCACACCTTTTCTAAACCTCAAATATGAGGAGGAAAATATGGGAGAATTTGTATGATATGTTTTTTATTTTTAGATTCCATTTATATAGTTTTTATAAGTTCACACCACTGTCTAACATCAAGTTCTTCAGCTCTCGTATTTTCTGAAAAATTATTCTGAGTATAAAACTCAATAATTTTCTCTTTTTCAAAACCTCACTTCACTAAATTTTTAATTAGTTTTTTTCGAGCTTCAGAAAATCAGATTTTAATAATTTTCAGAAATTTCTCATCATCTACATCTTTATATTTTTTATGTGTTTCAAATAATAAGACACTTGATTCTACTTTTGGTTGAGGAATAAAACTTTCTTTTGGAACAAGAATCCTCTCACTTACTCTACATTTTTTTTCAACGATAAGACTGAGTACTGATGATTTTCATTTATTTTTTCATAGTATCTTATCCCCTACATCTCTTTGCATGAGTATTAACATACTTTCTGGAGTATATGAAAGTTCATATAAAAAATGTCTGAGTATAGGAGAGGTAATATAATATGGAATATTTGCTATGACTTTATAGCTTTCAAAAGTTGGGGTATATTGTAAAACGTCTTGGTTTACAATTTCAAGATCAATAGATCAAAAATCTAACTCTCAGTTAAAAATCCGTTCTTCTAGAATAAAAGTCATATCTTTATCTAATTCTATAAGTTTAATTGCCTGAGGATTAGCATGAATGAGCTTCTCAGTGAGTGCTCAATATCCAGGTCAAACTTCTATAATATTTTCTCATACAACATTTACAGCTGAAGCTATAAGCTCTAAAATTCACTCATCCACGAGAAAATTCTGACCAAGTGATTTTTTTGCTCGGATATTATATTTATTCAGGATTTCTTGGCTCATATTTTTAAAATTATTTTTGTTATAGTACTCTTGCAGGCTTATATTTCAAAATAAAAAGCTTATTTTCAAAAAAAAATAGTAGTTACAAATATTTATATACCTATGTAAAGATAAAAGTTAGGAAAGATAAATACTATTTTTGAATATTTTAACCTATATCTGCTAAAATAATAAAGTTATATATAGTAGTTAAGACCCCCTTAATTAGTGAAAAAAGCTCTCGCTTACGTCCTCCTCATCCTTCACCTCTCACTTGCTGGGAATTTTTGAGTTATTTTACCATTTCTGATTACGAAAGCAAATGCCGCAAGCACTACTCTTTCTTATGTTGGGACTGCAAGAAATATAGCAACACAGTGAAATGCTTTTATCACTCCAACAAATGCTCAGTGAGATACTACCACAACATCTACTACCGCAAGTTTTAATGGAAATGGAAAAATATCAGATACTCTGGCACTTACGAATTTTAACTTAGCTGCTGCATGATTACCAAGTAACGCAAGCATTAACGGGATTAAAGCAGAAGTTGAGTTTAACACCGATGCGAGCACTATTACAAACAATATACAACTAACTAAAAGTGGAACCTTAGGAATAGGAACCAATAAAGCAGTTTGAGTAACACAAACGGCTAAAGCATTTCGTACGTATGGAGGAGTTGCAGATTTATGGGGTTCTACATGGACTGCCACAGAACTCCTTTCAGCTAATTTTTGAATTCTTATTAATTTTATTTCAAACGGATGATGATCACATACTGCCAGTGTTTACAGAGTAAGGATAACTATAGAATATACTGCTGCTGTAAATTGAGCACCAACTAACATACTCCTCTCTAATAATACAATCAACGAATGACAACCAGTAGGAACAACGATAGGTTTACTCAGTACCGTTGATCCAGATGTTTGAAATACCCACTCTTATAGTTTTGCTTGTGCAGCACCTTGAGCTGATAATGCAAGTTTTGCTATTTCATGAAATAACCTTAACTCTAAACAAATTTTTAATCAAGCTACAAAATCTACATATAATATCTGTATTCGGACCACAGACCAATGAGGTTTAAGTTTTGATAAAAACTTTGTCATCACTGTTAATGCGTTAAATTGTGCCGTAAATGATGTCACAATACAATACAATACAGATAGCTGGTGATATGAAACCTTTTGGAGTCTCACACCAAGTGGAAATGCGTGTGGAGTAGGTCAGATAGCAAGTGGATGAAATACGACCCAAGTAAGTTGTACAAGTTGAGGAACGAGAGTAGCAACAACATGAAATGGATATGCAAGTAATGCAAATATAACGACATGACCTTTTAGTCTGACTGTGTGAGCTACCTATAATTTATATGTTGTTGATGATTATGGAGACGGAATAGCAACAACTGATCCTGATGTATCAGTATTTCAAAATTGAGTAAGTACTAATTCTTATGGAGTACTCTGAAACTGAGGCGTTTATACATTTACAGTTCAAAAACCAAGTGGATGTAATGATACGAAAAAACCAAGTGTTACCATAAATCAATCTCCTAGTCAGACAGATCCTACTCAAATAGATAGTGCAACATTTAGAGTAATATTTGATGAGCCAATTAGTCTTGCTACCTTTACTGCGAGTGATATCACATTAACTGGTACAACTGGAACCGTAACATCATGACCAACACAGATAGCTCCAAATAATGCTACAAGCTTTGAATTCACTGTTAGTGGTATGACTTATGGTACTACCGTAACTGCAACTATACCTGCATGAGGAGTACAAGATTTAAGTAGTAATACAAATAACGCTTCTACATCTACTGATAATTCTATTACCTTTAACTGAGATACTACTCCCCCAGTCATTAGTAGTTTTAATTATGCAAGTGGTTCATTACTTCCAGGATGAACTCACACTCTTACGGTAAACTATAATGATAACGGAAGCGGAATCAATCAGAACTCAACTATAAAAGAACTCTACAAATGGAATGGTACAGATTGGTGAACGGATATTTCTGCAACGAGTCTTAGCAATGGAACAAAAAGCTCAAGCTCTGCAAGCTACAGCACAAATAATCTCAATTTTTGAAAATACTTATTTGTATTTCGAGTGAGTGATAATGCTTGAAATAATAGTACTATTTTTAATTCTGTATTTTATATAGACCGACCTATATTTACTATCTGAAATGAAGTAATAGACATTTGAAATATAAGTGCAAATGTGCAGAAATTTTCTCCATGAACTGTTATAACTGTAAAAACAATCTGAGCTCCATTTAAAATAATTATGAACAGAAATGGTGATTTTACAGACGGAAATACAAATATCATTCAGAACTGGAATGGAACAAAAGGATATTGATATGACCTAACTCCCCTCACTTGAACTATTACACCGATAGCAAGTGATGAATTAATAAAAACTCAATCTAAGAATATCAATACTAACGGAGATCTTAATACCTACACATATAACTTACATATATGAGCAGAAGTAGATACGCAACAAGCTGCTTGAGATTATCTTTGAAAACTCGATTTTAAAATACAGCTTGATTATTAATAAAATTATTTCCTTATTATGTAAAAACACTGTAAAAATCAGTGTTTTTTTTGACTTATAAAGTAGAAATATGCTATAGTATAACTGCTTTTGCTAGCAAACACTTTTATTTTTTATAACACATCGTTATGATACAAACAAAAACAAAAAAGATTCTCGCAATCTTAGCTCTCGTTGCGATTAGCGCGACAAATTTTTCTATGGTTTCCGCAGCTACTAACATAGGTACTGGTTCTATAACTGGTTCAGGTGCTTCAGCTACTCCTATCATTTGGGATGATGCTTTTCCTGGTTTCGCTACTGGTTCAGTTTCTGATATTAAAATCAAGGCAAGAGTAAATCCTACTCTTAATATGTCTATTTCTGCTGAACAAATAGATCTAGGAATCCTTGCTGCAGGAGTAACATCAACTGGTTCTCTTTTCCTAGAAATAGGGACAAATGCTAAATCTGGTGTTTCTATTACTGCTCGATCTCAATCTGGGGGGCTTACAAATACTGCTGATTCTGCAGTTCAAATTAATGACCTCACAACTGATGGACTTGCTGAAAGTTATAAGTACGCTTCTACTCCTAACGCTACAAGTGACTCAAGTTCTGTTGGATTTACAGCTACTGGACTTACAGAAGTAGAAATTAATAATAATACTGCTGAAAGTGTAATATATAGCACTAATAAAGGAGAAGCTACAAATCTAGAAGATGATGTAGAATTCGTGGTATCTGCTACAGCAGAACAAGAAACTCCAGCTGGTGATTACGAAGATAAAGTAACATTTACCGTTGTATGAAACTTCTAATAAGAAACTAAAACTCTTATACACAGCAAAAGTTCCAAAAGTCTCGCTACAATGCGAGACTTTTTTTGATTTTTATCTATTTTCTATAGTATAATACTATATTTAATTTATGAATTATCACATGCGAAAATTTTTTTTCTATTCTTTTATTTTTGTTATCTTCTGTACATCTCTGATACAAAATGGCTATGCAGCTATTAATTATACACTCACTCCTATTAGATATGAGCTAGAAATGCAGCCCTGAGAAACAAAAAATCTACCAGCTAGTATCAAAAATAATGGAACGACAACGGTAACTCTCCCAGTTACGACTTCTGATTTTCAGTCAAATGGTTCTTCAGGAATTCCAAGCCTCGTACGTAAATCAGAACTTGTATATCCAGATCAAGAAATGTCGAGTTGGATTACTTTGCAAAACAACTCAGTAACACTTGCTCCTTGAGAAGAATGAACAGTAAACTTTAATATTACAGTTCCTGAAATAGCAACACCTGGATGACATTATGGAGCAGTTATTTTTAATAATCCTGGTTCAGAAAAAAGTACAGGGTGAAATATCTCTATCAATGTCGATTACTGAATTATAATACTCGTCAACATAGCATGAGAAGTCAAAGTAGATGCAGAGATTTGAGATCCAATTATAAGTGTATGAGGTGGAACCTATAGTGGTACTGGGTGATTAAAAAACTTAGAATCATACGATAATATTAGTGAAAATTGAGATGATACTTCATGGTATCTGTGAGTTGTCGATGGAGTGCAAATATATCAAACTCCTGATAAGTGTCCCTTAGGAGACCTTACCCCAAGTAGATTTGATAATTCGTGTATTTCTATAAATGGAAGCGCTGAAAATACGAACAAAAATATTTTTAATAACTCAAATCTGTTTTCAAATGATTTTAATGTAGGTTTTTGAGTTCCAATAAAAAATATTTGAAATACACATATCAAACCTAGTGGTCAAATTATTCTAACTGATGAAGATGGAAAAGTCATAAAGAGTATCTGAAGAGAAACAATAACCAATGAACAATGAGCAGTAATCGGTGAAAAAATTGTTGATTATATTCCATTTAATGATCAGGGTGGGAATATACTCCCTCAAACGACACGATTATTTGAGTCAGAATGGAAATGATTCCCTTATAAGAGTTATGATGATGATGGGAATCAAGTGATAAATTATTGGACTCCAAGTGAGTTTTATACAGAAAAAAATAAAGAAGAAGCCTGATTTTTGATGTTTTGGGAACGAGTATCAGAAAAAAGGCAGAGTAAAAAAATAAATGCAGATATAGAAATTATATACTATGACGAAAATGGAAAAGAAATTGTCTTTAATTCAGCAAAAGATTTTGAAGTTCAGTATATAGAGCAACAAATAACAAATAATCCTTACGTTATACTCTGAATCATATTGTTTCTATGAGCATGAATTATGATATTTTTTGCAATGAGATGGTGGTGGGCTGTAGCGAGAAATAGAAAATGCTGGAATTGTAAGGAAGAAATTAAAGCTCATTGGGAAACATGTCCATATTGTAAAACAATTCAAAATAAAAAAGAACATAAAAAATATACTGTTCAAACTCAAAAAAATGCAAAAATTGAAAATGTAAAAACTGGAGTTTCCCGAAAGAAAAAATAATAAAAAAATCTCGCTAATGCGAGATTTTTTTATTATTGGAGTGGTTGAGGAGTCCAATGAGTTACTCATCGAGCCAGTCTCCCCATATGCGATACAATAGTTTGCAGAAGACTCATAAGAGCATCATACTTAGTCCTTTGTTCTTTTACATACTTTTTATGAGTATCAACTTGTTCTACATCATACTTATTTTGCCCAAGTATTTCATAGGCTGCGTATCTATAACTATCTACTTTAAAATTCACTAGTTCCATACAAGCAGACTGATTAAATCATTGATCCAGAAGAGGGGCAGCAGCTAAGTTAGGTATAGATCCAGTACATTTAGCCCTTTCTGCTAATATTCAACCATTACAGAGGTCTTTATACTGTTTATAGTATACTCACTCAATTCAAAAATTCTTAGTAACATCATCAATGGCTCTATTTACATCTGACTGGGCATTTGGTCAAAAGTATGCATCTTTTTGAGTAACCAGTTGTTCGAGATATAATTCTGCCTCTGTATCAATTTCTTTAAATTTTACGTCTAAAATAATTTGATCAAGAATAGCTTCATTTGAAGGGTTTGACGTACACAGTGGATTTGTTAAAGTTCTTGTATTTCCATTAGTTTGTGCAGATTTACAAGCCTGAAATGCTGATGCGTAGCTGCATTCCAAATCTCAAACAGCTGCATGTACTCAATGGGTGACAATGCTACTTAAGCAAAGAAACAAAAGAGTGTATGTAGTAGGTTTTTGCAGTAACATATATTACTTATTTTTAGAAAACATATCTAGGACTTTAACGGTCACTTTTCAAAAAGTAGAGACTCCTTTTTGAAAAATGTTTTTTCCTTCGGTACTTACCTTTTTACTTACTTGTTTTCATTTTTCAGTTCTACTAAGTCAAAATATTGATGCAGCAGCTCAAGTTATTACAATTCAGGTTATAAATTTATCAACTTTAGAAACATTTTTAGTAACTGTTTTTCTTGATCTTCGAAATATCATAGAATATAGATTAAGATTGTATTCTGTTTATTTTGATATTTTTACTATCAAAACGTATTTTAGGAATATGAACAACTAGTAAGTTATTCTCCATTACTGCTTGTATTTGAGAAAAATCCATATTTTCTCAAAGAATTATTTTTCGAACAAATTTTCCCCAAAAACATTCCTCATTTTTAATTTTCATAGAATGCTCGTAAAACTCTTTTGGTTTATTTCTTACTCACGAAATAGTAAGTGTCGTTTCATGAACTGAGATATCTATATCAGATAATTCCACTCAAGCAACTGGAGCCAATATGTAGACGCTTTCATGATTTTCAAGTACATCAAGAGATATTTGACCTACTTCTGACTCATCTTGTCCTTCCCCATCAAAATCATCATCATCTTGATAATTATCACCATGAGACCGTACTTGAACCTTATGTTCATGAGTATCTTCCTCACCAAGACCAAAGAGCTTAAACATAGATTTTGACCATAAAAAATAATACTTATATTGTAGGAAAAATGAATAAAAAAACAATCTTTTAGAAGACTGTTTTTTTAGATTTTCTCTAAATCTATATTTCAAGTCATTTGAGCCATATCATTTTTCAGCGGAGCTATGAGAGTTATAGCTTTTCAGTACAATTCAAACTCAAGCTTGAAGGCATGCAGTGCTTGTCTATGGATTTGATGTTTAGTAGCAATCCTCTTATTTACTTTAGGATTACCGTAGACAGTATCTCAGAGAATTGGATAGCCAATACTTGCTAAATGAACTCTAATTTGATGAGTCCTCCCTGTTTCTAAATCTATCTTTATAACACTATATTCTTCATCAATATATCATATAACTTTACCGTGAGTAATAGCATGTTTTGGATTTAGTGCATTATTCGTCGTCATTTTTATTTTATTGTAAGGATCTCTTCAAATATCTGAAGTAATCGTAAAATCTGTTTGAGTGAGAACTCATGCAACAATTGCGATATAGTATTTTTTAATTTTTCTCTCCTTGATGATATCAGAAATATAATGCATCATCATGTCGTTTTTCACCGTTATGATAGCTCAGCTTGTATCCTTATCAAGTCTATGAACTATTCATGGTCTTTGTTCACCAGAAATAACTGGAAGTTTATCTTTGCAATGATACAAGAGTGCATTTACTAATGTACCAGACTTCCCTTCAATTCAAGGCGTTGGATGTACATTAATTCAAGCTTGCTTATTGATAACACATAGATTTTCATCCTCATAAATAATATCAAGAGGAATATTTTCTGGAAGAATTTCATAACTCGTGATTATTTCTTCGATACTTATGACATCTTCTGGTTGAAGTTTTATATTTTTTTTCACTTTTTCTCCATTTACCAGAACACTTCCTGAATCAATGAGCTTTTGAATATAGGAACGTGAAAGCTCTCAAAAAAGGGCTGATAAATAGATATCAACCCGCATGGTTTTATTCAGGAATACACAGAATTTATAGTTCATTATGAGAGTCAGAGGGATTTTTTAATTTCATCTTCTTTTGCCTTATCTTCGTTTTGTTTTTCTTTATTTTCAAGTTCTGATTGATAGAGATCTCACAAATGTATCCATTCAGTTTGTTGTTTAGTAAGAAGTTTTTTTATATCTTCTGGATGATCTTTTGCAAGTTCTTTAAACTTTTCTCGTTCTTCAGTAAATACTTTTGTGAGTTCATCAAATTGGAATTGAGAAAGTGTAGGAACTGCATCTATAACTCTCTTTTTTTCCATAGTGTTGAGAGAAAGAGAATGTTTCAGTAAATCTTGAAAATTTTTAATATCTATATCTACACTATCAGAATGTAGTCCAAGAAGTCCATGAATGATATTATCAACTTGTTGTTCTGTAATTTGATTCTCTGACATGAGATATATTTGCTAAAATCTAAAATTCACTAAAATTATATCTAATTTTTAGCAAATTCAATTTTTTTTTGATTAATGGGCATATTTAAGACACAAGGAGTGGTATTTCAAGTTTTTAAAGCAACAGAAAAGGAAATACAATATACTATTTTTTTTCGCGATTACGGTGTACTGCGAGTGAGTCATAAAAAGAAAAATAAAGAAAAATGAATCGATATAGGACAGCATAT
The DNA here is from genome assembly GCA_024635485.1 of bacterium. Lineage (GTDB taxonomy): Bacteria > Patescibacteriota > Gracilibacteria > BD1-5 > UBA6164 > JAACSU01. Next base: position 85,371 of record JAGXIV010000024.1, read on the forward strand.
TCACTGTGAAGTTATTACTTCAAATGCTCGCAGTATCCATATTATATCTCAAATTTCAATCATCTCTTCATTTCAAGATGCCCCAAGAATATATAGTGAATTGGAAAAATTTTTAAAGATACTTGCGCTTATTAAAACACAGCTTCCTTATTGAAATCCTCAATATGAAATCTTTGATATTATAAGTACAATGATTGCAGCTTGATCAAAAATAAAAGAGCAACAACTCATCCTGAGCTCTCTTAAAATTCTTTGAATACTATGAAATCTGCCAGAAAAAAATAGTGATGAACTTGTTCAAAAAATATTAAAATTTATTCATAGTCATCATTATTGAGATATTCTAAGATTGGGGAAAATACCAGATGATACGCAAAAAAAATTAGAGCATTTGCTCTAATTTTTTTAATCTATTACGTAACACTGTTTGAATGGCATATTTGCTATTACCTCATCTGTAGGAGATATACTATAACTAGAAATACTTCTGCGTTGCATATAGTCTCTATATTCTCAATTTACTTCATATTCAATATCTACTGGATACGCAGATGAGTCAAGTAATATTCATCCACGAGATGACTTAGTCCAAATCTTATTTGAACTACCACTAGGAGAGTCTGATGTTGAATGAATATCTCAGATAATAGTTCACCTAGGAATAATCCAATCTTGATCAAACCTAGAAGTTGATTGAATATCATATCATGTGACAAATATATTAGCAATTCAAATTCTTGTTTTATCTTGAGCATCAATTATAGATTGATGTAAACAAATATATTGTTTTCATTCAGGAGTTACAATTGTAACTATTTTTTTTCAATTAAATCATATTGTTTTATCAACAATTTCTCATACTTCAATAACATGATCTCATACAGTATTTCAAATGTCTTCTAACAAATTCTTTTGATAGAGTAATCTACTTTGGTCTATTTCTTCCTGAGAGGGTCAGTCAAACTCGAAACCGATAGCTCACATAAAATGCTAAGTAAAAAAATAAATATATTTTGATATTAAAAAATATACCTTATTTGTCAAATTATATAATTCTAGTATCATACATTTTCTCGAATTCTTTGGAGCATTTGTTTATCAACTTCAGATATGTTTTTTGGCATGAGTGCTTCCGCTTTTACTATGAGATTTCATTTCTTATTTCCCTCTGATTTACCAAACTCTTTTACACGAAATTTTGATCCAGATTTTGTTCCAGCTGGAATAGTAAGCTTTGCTTTTTGTCCATATACTCCAGTTACCTCAATTTTACATCAGAGTATCATATCAAATACAGGAACTTGGTACACTTTTTCAAAATCTAATGTCTCTGGTTTTGTAGCTTCTGGTTCAGCTTGTCTTCTTTTTCAAGAACTTGCTCATCAAAATAAATCTTCAAAATCAAACTCTACATTTTGACCTCTAGAATTGCTACTTCTTGATGCATTTCCTCAAAACTGAGAAAATAAATCTTCAAATCCAGAAAAACCTCCTGAACTATACGATTGTCCTCCAGCTGCTCCACCAAATGGATTTCAAGAAGCCCCACCTCAAAATGGATTTCATTTTGAACTTCAAAAAGTATCATATTGCTTACGTTTTGAGGCATCTGAGAGTGTTTGATAGGCTTCATTCACTTCTTTAAATTTTTTTTCAGTAGATGGATCATCTTTATTTTTATCAGGATGATATTTCATAGCCTGTTTTCGGTATGCTTTTTTAATTTCGTCTGCAGTCGCTCATTTTGAGATTCACAGAGTATCGTAATAATTTTGTGCCATAATATTTTGACTTTTATTAATTTTATAATATAAATTAATTATATTTTTTAATATTTTGATGTATGAATATAAAAATTCACTGGGCTATTATATCTGTAATTATCTTCTTTTCAAGCATAATTCAAGTAAGTGCTAACGAATGATATTTATCACAATTTCTCGAGTTAGAAACGTGAGTCGAAGTATATGAATTTGAAAATATTCCAAAATTAAATCCAAGAAATTTTTCAAATATAAATGTACAACATACATTTAATAAATTTCTAAAAGTAGATACTCTCTTACGAAAAGAAATAATAGCAAAATATAGAAATAAGGAAATTAGTACTTATCAAATGCAAGATATTATAAGAAGTTATTGAATTTTTATTTATCATACAGGGAAAACATTTTGATATATTGATAGAAATCAAAGAGGCCTGAGAGGGACAGAAATAGAAGCTGCTATAGCTAACTGATATGCTCAAATGAGAATGAGTTATGGAAAAGTACAATGAATACTCAGTAATAAGTTTTAAAGTATCAAAAAAAGAGCTGCATGCTCTTTTTTTTAAAATTCTAAATTATATTCTCCTCCAATATGATCAGCAACAATTGATTTATCTTTGAAAACAATAACTCTTTTATGCATAGAGTTTACTATATTTTTATCATGCGTAGCAAGGATTATAGTTTTTCCATCCTTATTGAGATCTAAAAATATTTTCATAATTTCAGCAGCTGTAACTGGATCAAGATTTCCTGTTGGTTCATCTCAAATAATGATAGCTGGGTCGTGAACCAGTGCTCGAGCGATAGAGACTCTTTGTTTTTCTCATCAAGATAATTCTTGAACCGAAGTATCTTTTTTAGTGAGAAGTCCGACTTGTTCGAGTGTTTGAGGTACTTTTTTTTCTATTTGGCTGTCTTTATACCCACAAACTTCCATTGCAAAAGCCACGTTTTCATATACAGATTTTGATTCCATAAGCTTGTAATCCTGGAAGATAACACCAATACTTTTCCTATAATCAAGAAGGAGTTTCTCTGTAAGGTTTCGATATAAAAATCCACCATTATCAAGTATAATATCTCCTCTTTCAGGTTTAAAATCTCAAATAATAGAACGAATAAGTGAAGTTTTACCAGAACCAGAATAGCCAATAAAAAAAACAAACTCAGAAGGACGTATTTCAACATTAATATTTCGAAGAACGACTTTATTTTTAAAACTAAGAGTAAGGTTATCTATTTTCATCTTTTAATGTTTGATAAATTATTTTCAAATTGCCAAATATATGAGCATATAGTTTTAGAATATTCAAGAAGGAATAAATTGCAAACTAGACCAGCCAAGCTTATTTTTTCTTTTCTCACATACGTTCTTGTTGTTTTTGTCTTTTTTCTTGTTCTTTCTTCTCTTTGAAGTCTTCTTTTTTCTTTTCCCACTCATTTTCAGATTTTTCTATTTCTGCCATAGATTGATTGATTTTTTCTTCCACTAAACTTCTTTTTTTACAGTATCTCTCTCGAGAAACTTGAAGAATTTTTTGATATCTGTCTTGAAATTCAGCTTCATCTCTTGGATGAGGAGGAAATGTAGCAGCAGAAAATATCGGAGATGGCATTCCATCAATGAGCTCTTTTATATAAATAGTATATTTCTTTTGATTCATGAGATCATCTGGTTCTATATCTCACCCAAAAGCTTCTGAGAGCATTTTAGAGTCGTTGTATCACACTTGAAAGGATATCAGACTTCAGACATTCCCAAACACAGCTCAACGTACCGTTTCGGTCATCTGATCAATATACTGATTTGCCATAACGAGATTCAGTTTATACTTTCTTGCTTCTGATAAGATGGTTGAAAAACTATCGGTTGCAAAGTTTTGAAACTCATCAACATAGAGATAGAAATCTACTCTTTGTGACTCTGGTATATCAGCACGACTCATCGCATCAAGTTGAAATTTAGTAACCATCATGGCTCAGAGTAAACTTGAAGCATCTTCTCAAATTTTTCACTTTGAAAGATTTACTATAATGATTTTTTTATGATCCATAGCCCATCTGAGTGAAAAGGAATTCTTAGGTTGCCCAAGTACATTTCTAAGAATGGTACTTGAAAGAAACTGTCCAACTTTATTGAGAATAGGACCAGCAGTTTCGTTCCGTTGTTGAGGAGTCAATTTCCCATATTCATGGGTCCAGAATTTTTTTACAACTGGATCTGTTATTTTATTCACTACCTTGGAGCGATAAACTTCACTCGTGAGCATCAGAGGGATTGAAATAAGTGTTGTATTTGGATATTCCATTAGAGCAAGAATCGTATTTCTAAGTGTATGCTCGAGTCTTGGTCCCCATGATTCTCCAAAGATTCTTTTAAAAATTCAAACGAGACCAGAAGCTACAAAAGATCGTTGATCATCAGAAATGTTCTCGAGCATATTAAAAGCTATAGGCCAATTGGTATCGGAAGGATCAAATATAATTGTTTGATTCGTTCTTTTTTTAGGAATCAGTCCAATAATTCATTCAGCAAGGTCACCATGTGGATCAATAACGGCTACTCCTCTCCCTTTATGGATATCATCCATAATCATATTCTCAAGCAGCACTGATTTTCACATACCAGTCTTCCCTATAATATACATATGCCTTCTTCTGTCATCAGGACCAATTCAAAAACTCATATCCGTTCCACGAAAATTAGTCTTTCATACTGGAGTAAGTATTGATTGAGGTATCACATTATCAGTCAAGTCTGGATCAATAATAGGAAGATTAGAGGGTGGTTCAAATGCTCTACTAGAAACCCAATTAATATATGGAGTCTTAACATAATTTGTAGGAAGATGTACCAGTCATGAAAGTTCAGTACTAGAAACAATACTTTTTAGATGTATATTTCTTGCTTTTGCGTTTTCAATATCTCTTATATCTTGAGAAATATTCATGAGCTTAAGACTATTTTGACCAAAATGAGAATACACTGAAAGCGTAGAAGCTATTTCTTTGATAGAGGCTCGTACTTCAAACTCATCTTCTCCAGCACAAATAAGATTAATATCCATTTCATATCCTTCACTTCGAAGTTTTGGCAGGAATTTTGGATCTATCAAATCAGGATTATCTTGTAAATCCACTCGAGCGTCAGCTGACTCTTTGATTTCAAGTTCTTGATTTGATTCTTCATTATTTCCACTTATTCCAATCAAAAGTCTCAAAAATTTTGCCAACCAAATAAATGGGAGAAAGGTCATTCTAAAATAAGGATATCCTGGATGCAAGAGCATTTGTTTTATAAATTTCGGACTACTTGAAGTCAAAATAGATATTTTTTTCTTGGCATCTTTTTTCCAAATTTTTGACTGAGCTGGTCGAAAATTAACCTGAAAAGTATTCAGTGTGTACTTCCCTGTTTTTGAGAGGGCTCAAGTAAGAGAACCAAATGGATCTATCATAGATCATTTTCAAGCTGAAACTCATGGGTCTTCAAATGTTTTGATACTATAGAGATAATGCTTAGACATTCACACTCTCCCTATTGATATTTTATCGTTTGGAATTGCTGCAAGATAATCAGCAATTTCATATATTTCAACATTATTGAAATGAGCATATATTTGGTTTTTTAAAAAACCAGCATACTTTTCTGAACAAATTATAAAAAATCGTATTCTATTCCCTATTTTTGTAATCTCAAAAGTAAAGGAATCTCCAGCATTTTTTCATGAATATGCTTTATGCAAAATAACCAGAATTTCGTGAAAAATATCTGGTCCCTTCTCATTTTGTCTATCTACAAGGATTTCTAAAAATTTTTTTTGCATAAAAGAAGAAAAAATATGCCAATAGTATAGCATATTTTTTAAAAAAAGTGAATTATTTTTTTGATGAGTTTATTCTGCTTCAATGAGCCCTGTTGACCAAAGACCATGACGTGAACAACTTGCTCTGATTTCAAATATATCAAGTCCAGAAATATCAAATTCGGCAACAGGATCTTCTTCTTCCATAATAAATATTTCTTCAACAATATGCCCCTCATCATCTACAAGATAAATAGAAGTAATCCTATTATCATCTGAAACAGGATGCATCTCTTCCCCGATTTGAACTTCTACTCTTTCACTGTCTTGATATACAATATTTGGAACATGCTCTTTTTCGAGATGATTCATATGTTTTGGGTTTTCTGCATAGAGCACTTCATCTTCTATGGGAGAAAAATCATCAAAACTTCCATCACAGCTTGGACAATGTACGTCCTCACTGATTTCATCTATCCCAGTTCAAGCGTCAATTCCATCATCTTGTTCTCAGAGAGATTCATCATAGATATATCCACAGTTCACACATAAAAATCTCATGAGATAAAAGAAAAATAATAAATTTAGTTTGCGGACTCTTGTAGATATACTAAGACAAAGTCTCTTAATAATCAAATTTTTTTATACAAATATATGAACATTCAAAATAAGAAGAAACTTGAAGAAATACTCTGAGTAAAAACATATATTTCAAGAGATGAACAAATCTTATGGGAAAAAGCTAAAAAGTATAAAAAAATATTTCAATACCTTCCCTGAGTACAATGTATTTGTGTCTGTAACTCACTTGCCATGAATGCAGCTTCTAAAAAATCTGATATAGATTTATTCATAATAACAAAAACTCAGAGACTCTGGACTACAAGAATAGCGTTAACAGCAATCCTTGTACTATTCGGACAAAGAAAAACTAAATATAAACATGCATGAAAATTTTGTCTTTCATTTTTTATTTCCAATGACTCCTTAGATATAAGTTCTATAGCACTCGATAATGATTTTTATCTTGAATACTGGGTAGAAACTCTCATTCCAATAGTAAATAAAAATCATACATTTGAGAACTTTATCAATAGTAATTCACATTGGACCGGAATGAAGCATTTCGATTTTGAAGAACTCAGCACTCAGAAAAAAAATGTTTGATTGTGAGAAACTTTATGAAACAATGTAGAATTTTATATAAAAAAAATATTTCTCCCAAAAACAAAAAAAAGCTTTCAAAATATTTGAAAGCCCTTTGGAGTAATTATTGGTGAAAGTATGCTCAAGTTTCATAATAAAGATCAAAGAAAAATTATCAGAGATGAGATTCTGAAATAAAATGAAGTGTGACTTCTATTTTTCAAATCATAGCATCCTCTACTTCTAAAACGGTGAAACAAAGAGTATTACCAGTTACATCTCCATTTTCATCAAGAATATCAAAGCTTACTTTTTCATTTTTTTCTGGGAATCTTTCAAGTTCATGGGTTAAGATATAACTCACTGTTTCAGATCAAAATTCTTTTTCATCGAGTCAAATATCATCAAAACTCAACTCAAATTCATCGAGAATATCATCCATAGAAATACTTGGATCTATCGTATAGCTATTTTTTCAGTTTTCAATAATTTCATCAGTTTCATAGTCTGTTTCATCGTGTATTTCACCAAAAACTTCTTCTATAATATCTTCTAATGTGACGATACCTGCAACTCATCCATATTCATCTATAACGATGGACATATGTTGTCTACTCTCCTTAAATATTTCTAGAAGCACATCAATTGGTTGACTCAGTGGTGCTTTAATCAACTTTTTAAAATGAAGTTCGCAGAGCTTTTTACTATCATGTCACAGTGCCTGCTCTCTCAAGAGATCTCGAATAGTTATAATACCTACTATATCATCTATAGTTTCATGGAACACAGGGATTCGACTATGAGTATGATGCATATAAAATTCCAAGGCCTCTGCGATAGTTTTTTCATCAGAAAGTGCTTCAAGCTTGACTCTAGGAATCATGATTTCTTCTATAAGTGTATCTGAAAATTCAAGAGTATTTTTAAGCCGAGTATGGTCATCATCTTCTAAAGTACCCGAACTTCTTCACATATCCAAAAAAGTTTCTATTTCTTCATCTGAAATACTCACTTGTTTTGCTGTTCCAGTGAAGAGTTTGATTATTTTTTCTATTATCCAAATGAGTGGAAAAAGAACAATCATAAGAACTCTATAAATGGGCGAGACAAGAAGAGAAATACTTTCAGCATTTTTGCTTGCGAAGCTTTTTGGTATAATTTCACCAAACATAAGAAGCAAAAAAGTAATCGCTCAGGTCGCAAGAGCTACTGCAAGAGCCTCCTCCATCCCAGAAGTTTGAGCAAAAGTCAGTGATATTTGCGTAGCAAGAGCTGCAGTGTAAACATTCACGAGATTGTTCCCTACAAGTATAGTAATGAGAAGTTTATCTGTGTTAGATTTTATAATACCAAGTGATTTAGAACCAAATATTTTTTGTTTTACTAGACTTTCAATCTTATGTGAAGGAAGACTCATAAGAGCTATCTCGCTTCCAGAAAAAAATCAAGAAAGAATAAATAAGAATATAAAAACAATGTATATCCAGGGATCCATAGAATAAATCTAAAAAATAATAAAGCTATTATATTGAAAATAACGTGATGTAAAGCAGGAATAATTCTTAATCGAAAGGAGAAAGAAAAATTATAAATCTTGCCATGGAAGATTCCATTTTTTTGATAGATAGCCTCATATATCATTTATTTCAGAATTTGGAAGCACTGAATCATAACTAATAATCTCAGCTATGTCCATATTTCACTTAAATAAAGTTCCATTCGTAAGTCATCCAATAAAGTCAAATGGAGTAGAACTATTTTGAACAACTAGCCATATACTTGGACTCTTTACTTGAGCATTTGTAAGACCTAAATCTATATCTGTTCAAAGAGAAGTATATGAAGATCAGCCAAAGTATGCCGTTCAGGAATCTCAAACATTTCAATCAACTGATATATCATAGCTTGAGTCTCAAACATTCGTATTAATAAAGGTGTAACTACTTCAAGAAGCAATATTTTCTCAAAATATAGGGCTAACATTTGTAGCAGAATCAGAACCATTCGCATTTTGTACTACAAAAAAGAGTGTTTTATAATTTTTTTGAGTTCAGAGAGTGAGATAGTCTTGGGTAAAAGAGAGAGTATTCAGTGAATTTAATGTCGAAACTCAAGTCACTGGTCTATCCCCTATAGTGCTCTGACTTAGGTTATTTCATTTTCAAGATTTATCTCGCCATTGGGAAACAACTCATCCAGAACTGCTAATACTAAACTGGTCAGCTGCATCAAGCCATAAATCCATTCATTTTGGAGTATAATAGTATTTTGATTTAAGCTCTGATATTTCAAATTGATCAGCAATAAGCCTTCCATCAGTATCTATAAGTATATGTGATCACAAATAGCTCGTAATTCCAGACTTGGAGTCATCAATAGGATTCATATACACTCAAGAACCCGTTGCCAGATTCTCAATCCCTAGTTTATAGAGCATCGCTCAAGAAGATGAAGTATTTTCTAAAAAAAGAGCATAATCAAACTGAGTAAAGTCAAATGTGTAAGCTCCTGCCTTAGAACTTGAAAGACTCATATCATTTTGCAAATATCATATAGAGGCAGTTTCTCAGGTTCACGTGACTGTATTTTCTATGATAAATTCTGACGTTTCATTATATGTATTTTTATTGATAACGTAGAGTATTGCTCGGAATGTTTTATTGATATCTAAATTTAAAATTCAATTCGTGAGAGATGCAATCTTTTGGTGATATGTGTCATTATTATTTGTGTTGTCTTCTATATATTGTTCCATTTTACTATTGGACCAAAAAATATTATATAATCCTGATTCAGGAAGAATATATCAAAATGATAATAATCGAGCTTCAGCATCATCATCAAAATATCAATTTGGATAGCGAGAACTTCACGTAGAATACACTGTATAGTTATCACTATCAAAATTATCATCAATGGAATCTGGGACAAGTGGATAAGAATTTGAGAGACTGAGAAATGTATTTTCAGAATCACTAAAAGTTCAACTCTGACTTCAAGAATTAGCTACGACTTGAAATCATTTATATTCTGCAAAAGATAAGTCTGTAAAATTAGAATTAAAATAAAAAGAAAGGACACTTCCATTAAAGCTTCATTCACATGATACTATTCAACCAGAATAACTAAGCACTGAGCTCAAATTTGTAAGCTTAAGAGAACTTCCACTCATAGTAATATTAGTAGGGCATCATAATTTATCTATAAATCCACCTCAATTGGAATTAACTTCATTCATATATTTGAAACTCAGTTCAGATTTAGAATTTGTATTTGCTCTCAGACTCGTTTCTAGATTTCTAATATCATATTCTATAGATAACTGTATAGCCACATTGAGAATTACTGTAGCCATAATAACTCCAATAACTACTAATACGAGCGTATAGACTAAAACAGTTGCCGAATATATATTTCTTATTTTTTTCATCTCATTTAAAATGTAAGTATATACTTAAAAATATCCTGTGAATCAATATTAGACCAGGGCTGACCTATTTGAGATTCGTTAAAATTAGGAAATAGTGTAAGATGTAAATCTACTAAATCGCCAAAATTAAAAAATTCTATTTGAAAATCACGAACAAAAAATTTCTGAAAGGTATTCCCTCAAAAAAACGAATATCCATAAATTACACTAGGGTTTGATTTGATAGAGTTAATTTCAGACTCAGAGAGGAGCCTATATCATAAAATATTTGGCCTATACTGATCATAGGAACCTGTTGCAGCTAATTTGAGACTATCTCTATCTACTACTCATATGAGTACTCCAGCATCTTGTGAAGCATTTAATAAATATCAAACATCCCAATTCACTCACTCAGCATTATCAAACAATACATTCATATTTCAAGAATTGAGGACACTTGCAAAACTCGTAAAATCTTTGAGGAAATCTGCATTTGAAGTAGTTCTTGAAATTCATAATATGGTATCACTAATAAAGTAAAAAATACCTCAGAGTAAAAGTACTGATATAACAATAGAGACTAAGAGTTCTATTAAAGTAAATGCATTTTTATTATTGTCCATAGAGTTTGTTGTCTTGCTTGTTGCAAAATAGCTAAAAAAATCTATATTACTATTATACAGTATATTTAAATTAATTTATTATCAATGCAAGTAAATACGAAAGCAGAGTCATTTGTATGAATTGTGGTATGAGTATTCATACTTTCTTTCGTAATGTTATGAATTATTAACATTCTAGTTTTTAGTACTGACCTCACTGTTAAGTATAATGAAAACAATAGAATACAAGTACTGAAGCAAAATCTTTCAAATGCTATAAAGAAAACAGATACTTCAACACTTGGTGAAAAAGAAGTCTTTTATGTTCATAGAAACAGAGCAAGCAGTGAGTATGAGATTATGACATGAGCTGTGAATGAAAGATTTAAGTATATAGATGAGGTATGAGAAACAATTCCAGATATAAATACCTATGAGGGAGATGTATATTCACAAATACTTTGGATTGATACAGAAGATATAACCTTTTTAGAAGAAAATCAGGTTATCAGAGCAAGTATTAAAAAATTAGTTCGAAAATAAATTACTTATAAAAAAACAGTCTTAAGACTGTTTTTTATTTTTAGCTCTTATCACAACAGATTGCATAAGCAGTTTGCGCTGCATCATTTCATTGTCTCGTTCTACAATTAACACTCCATCATGAGAGGTCAGATAATGGAATACTTGTTTCTATCCTATCATCCGCTAATATTTTACAAGTTCCTCATCATGACATCACAAACTCATTAGTGGCACATTTAGCTTCAGCATTGGTACCAAAAGTCTCAGCTGAAACAACTCTTCTACATGCAAACTTTCATTTCATTGTTCCACTCACAGTTAAGTTTCACATCGTAAATGATGAAGCATTATTTAACTCACTTCAAGTAATAGCGTTTGCGGCTATATCTGCTGCAGTCAAAGTACCATTCAAAATATCTGTTCAAGTTACAGATCCATCAACAATATGTCCACTACTTACCGCATTAGCTGCAAGTTCACTTCCAGTAACAGCATTTGCGGCTATGTCTGCTGCCGTAATAGTAAGATTTAAAATATCGGCTCACGTTACGGTATTATCTGCAATATTTATTGAAGCTACAGCATTACTCGCAAGTTCACTATTTGAGATACTATTTGCTGCTATATCTATAGCTC
>JAGXIV010000025.1 GCA_024635485.1 bacterium
AGTATCAAAAGCTAAAGGTTGATTAAATACATCTGTATTATAGAACATGAAGCTCATGTTAGTCACTTTAGATGTATTAAGACTTATAGATGAATTAAAAGCTTTCGCTCATGTAAACATATTTCTCATTGTAATTACATTAAATGAATTAAATGTAATTGGTTGATTAAAGCTACTTGCAGAATTAAACATAGCACTCATACTCGTTACATTTGAAGTATCAAAAGCTAAAGGCTGATTAAAACTACTTGCAGCACTAAACATACTGCTCATACTAGTCACTTTTGATGTATCAAATGACAGAGATTGATTAAAACTACTTGCAGAACTAAACATATTAGTCATATTCGTTACATTTGAAGTATCAAATGATAGAGATTGATTAAAACTATTAGCATAACCAAACATATAAGTCATATCTGTCACTTTGGATGTATCAAAAGCTAATGCTTGATTAAAAAGCTTCGCTGCATAAAACATATAGCTCATATCTGTCACATTAGAGGTATCCCAATAAGATATGTTAGCATTAAAATTATTATCAAGACTAAATAATGATCGCATATTCGTCACCTGTCCTGTAAATAAATTGTAATCTGAATTTCAAAATGAATAATCTGTTCCATTAAAATTAATGGCTTTATCTTGCCCCGAATTAATAGATATTGCTGATAGAAGCATTGCTCTATCAACTATGAGCATACCATTACATCATTCCCAATTTCAAAGTGTTCCTATGTTTAAAACATCGTAACAATTTAAATCTGTAATGGGTTGAGAAACAACTATACTTTGCTGATTTTCAACATTGGGAGAACTCTCTTGATTGCTCGATGATAATATAATATTTGATAATCATCATTTGGCTAGAGCTATCAAAGCATTAATGATTTCGTATTCTTTTCAAGATTCAATATTTCTGAGATTATCAAAGCTTCTATAGTTTCAAATATTTGAATTTATATAGTATGAAATTATATTCTCTCAGAATGTTTGTTTGGTATTGCTATCACTTAAAGTACTAATTGGACCTTGAAACAAAACTGGAGCAGTAGTTCCTGTCATAGTTCCTGGAGTGAAACTATTTCATTCTTGTATTGTTTGTCATTCAGAAAGATAGCTAGAATAGTTTCATGGAAGACTTTTTGAGTTCTTTATGGAGAAGCTTTGGTTTGCGAGAATTTGTTCGACTGTCACATCACTAATTTCACTGGTAATAATAGTAGGAACTCAAAGAATGTAGAGGTAATCTCATATTTTTACTGTCACGATTTGTTTATTATAGTTTCATACTATATTAGTAAAATATGAGTTAGCTGCACTGGCTTTGTTGGTAATATGATTAAATGAGAGGAGTGGATTTTCACTAATCGCTCCAAGCTCATATTCACTTCTCGTATTCGTTGTTGAATAGGCGTACGGAGTTCCCAGTAGTGGATCTGTTGGAACTTCAGAGATTCTTGTTACTATATTTCTTGTATCGTCTCAGAAAACTCATTGTTTCCAAGCAAGTGAACCAGAGTAAGAAATGGTGATGAAGTCTGTAGGGTCTGGATAATATCCTTCGGTTGTTTGAAAAAATTCTAGGCTTCTTTGGATGGTTGCAAGGTCTGAAATTCGTGCTGATTCTCGGGCTGAAACAGAGTAGCCTTGGAGTGAGATGAATCCTATGGTTCCAAGTATCGCAAGAATCGTAATAACCACTATAAGCTCAACAAGCGTAAAGGCTTGATTCTTGAGTTGACGCATAAAAAATCCTTATAAATAAAATAATACTATATTTATAAGGATTAAGGGCTTTCTTGCAAGGACAATGAGTTGACAAAAATTTTAATCATCAGTGTGAAGAAACAAAAAAACTCTCCAAATTGGAGAGTTTTTTTGTTTTCACTTTAAGCTTAAAAATCGCTTTCATGTTCCATTTCTTTAGAAACTTCTTTGAGGTGATTCTCAGAAGTATCAATTCATAGTGCATTTGGGTCAAAATATTCATCATCATCTGGAGCAATATGTCCATTAATAATGTTATATTGTTTCCCTGCAGGAATCAATCGACCAATAATAACGTTTTCTTTGAGTTCTTTCAGTTTATCAATTTTTCCTGATACAGAACTTTCAACCAGTACTCGAACGGTTTCTTGGAATGAAGCAGATGATAACCAACTTTCAGTATACAGAGAAATCTTTGTAATACCAAGAAGGAGTCTTTCACCAATACCTGAACTTTTTCCTTCAGAGAGGAGTCTATCATTTTCTCTTTTAAAGGTAATGATATCAACAATATCTCCAGGGAAGAATTCAGTATCTCCTTTGTCAAGAACACGGATTCGAGAGAACATTTGTCGAACAATCAACTCAATATGCTTTGAGTTAACAGTTTGTCACTGAGAAGCATAAATAGATTTAATCTCATCTACGATATACTTTTCAGCAGCGAGAACTCCTCCTACTTGCATAAGTTTTTGGATAGAAAGATTTCATTCTGTAAGTTTTTGAGCTACTTTTACCGTATCCCCTGTTTTTACTAAAATAGTTCGACCAAGGTCAAAGTTATATTCATAGACTCTCTTATCTATATCTTTAATTACAATCATTCCATCACTTATTTTCTTTACTTCACCAGCAAAGTTTGCAGTAATTCTTTGTTTTTCTTTTTTATTTCGAGCAAGTATTTGTTTTGCTTTGATATGTTGTCCTTCTTTGATAGCAAGTTCAAAATCATCTCCAAAATAATATTCTTCTTCAATGAGATCATGAGCTGTAACTTTTACCGTAGCACCTGAATTATCATGATCAATAGTAACAGTACCATTAATATCTGAAATTTCAGCTACTAATTTAGGATTTCGAGCTTCAAAGAGTTCTTCAACTCGAGCAAGACCTTGAGTCATATCTCATCCTTCCTTTGCAACTCATCCCGAATGGAACGTACGCATCGTCAATTGAGTTCCAGGTTCACCAATAGATTGAGCTGCGATTACTCCAATTGGAGAACCGATTTCAACTCACGCATTTGCAGCGAGATCAAGACCATAACATTTTTGACATACTCCACCTTCTGTTTCACAAGTAAGAACTGATCTGAGTGATACTTGTGGAATATTACGAGATTGAATTACTTCAAGAACATCTTTATCAATAACGGTTCCAGCTTCTAAGAGAACTTTACCATCTTCACCTTTTACGTCTAGTGCAAGAGTATGAGAATAAATTCTATCTTCGAATTTTTCATCAAAACCAGATTTTTGTCATTCTCTAAGAATTGTTTTGTAATGTACAGTATTACAATCTTCTTCTCTCACTATAATATTTTGTGACGAATCAACGAGTCTTCGAGTCAAATACCCAGATTGTGCCGTTTTAAGGGCTGTATCTGATTTCCCTTTACGTCAACCATGAGTTGCAATAAAATATTCAAGTGGGGAGAATCATTCTTTTAGAGTAGATTTAATAGGGAGCTCAATTGTTTTACCAGTTGTAGAAGATACAAGTCCTTTCATACCAGCAAGCTGAGTCACATTTCACCAGTTTCATCTCGCTCATGAATCAATCATGTTAAAGATATGATTTGAGTTATCGTAGAGTCATTTCATCTCTTTTTCAATAACATTTTTTACTTGAGCCCATACCGTTACAGATTGAGCAAATTTTTCATCAACAGTCAAGAGTCCATTCCAATGTTTCTTTTGGATATATTTTACTTTTTCTGAAGCTTCTTCTAGAAGTTTCTTTTTATTTTCAGGTAAAATCATATCTGATTCTGAAATAGATAATCACGAAAGTGTCGCATATTTAAATCAGAAATCTTTAATATCATTTACAAATACAGCTGTTCGAGCTGAACCAAAATATTCAAAACTTTCAGAAAGAATTCTCTTTAGAACTCCTTTTTTAAGAGTTTCATTAATAAAACCAAGTTCTACAGGAACAATTTCATTAAAGAGAAGTCTTCCATATGTTGTTTCTACCATTTTACCTTCTAGTCGAACTTTAATAAGTGCGTGAACTGAAAGACTTCCAGCATCATACGCATGTGATACATCAGTAATAGAAGCATAGGTTCCTCCTATACCTTTTACACCTGCTTTTTCTGATGTGATATAGTATGCCCCAAGAATCATATCTTGAGATGGAGTTACGATAGGTTCACCAGATGAAGGAGCAAGTAGATTTTTTGAAGTTACCATCAGATCTCGAGCTTCATCTTGTGCTTTTTGAGTAAGTGGAAGATGAACGGCCATTTGATCTCCATCAAAATCGGCATTAAAGGCAGTACAGGTCAAAGGATGTAATTGAATTGCTTTCCCTTCGACAAGAACTGGTCTAAATGCTTGAATAGAAAGTCTATGAAGTGTTGGTGCTCGGTTCAAAAGAACGTATTTTCCATCAATTACTTCATCGAGTGCGTCCCAAACTTCTTTTGTTCCTCCTTCAATATATTTTTCAGCATGTTTTACATTATAGACGATTCCTTCTTCTATTAATTTTGCAATAATAAAAGGTTTAAAGAGAATCAGAGCCATTTTCTTTGGAAGACCACAATGATCCATAGGAAGATTAGGTCCAACTACGATTACAGATCGAGCAGAATAATCAACTCGTTTCCCAAGAAGGTTTTGTCTAAAACGACCTTGTTTCCCTTTCAGAACTTCAGTGAGTGACTTCAATTTCTTTTTATTTGCTGTAACATAACCACTTCTATTATTTCTTGATTCACCAGTAATCAGCATATCTACTGATTCTTGAAGCATACGTTTTTCATTTTTTAGAATAACATCAGGAGCTCCTAGTTCGATAAGTTTTTTAAGACGATTATTTCTGTTTATAACTCTTCTATATAAATCGTTAAGATCAGATGACGCGAATCTTCAACCATCAAGTTGAATCATAGGTCTCAGATCTGGTGGTATAATTGGAAGTACTTCTAATATAAACCACTCTGGTCTTTGTCCTGATTTGAGGAGATTCGACGCTAACTTAATTTTTTGAAGAATTTTTTTTGTTTTTGCTTGAGTTGCTGTTCTGAGATCTGTTTGATTTTTTTCAATAAACTTCAGAAGATCAATTCTTTCAAGTAAAACTTTTAGATGTTGTGCACCAGTCCCTCCTTCAAATACATGAGGAAATTTATCTCTGAGAACTCTATATTCAAGTTCTCCAACTACCGCACCAACTTCAAGAGATTTAATATTTGTTCTGAGACTTTCAAATTCTTCAGTAAGATTATCAAGCCGAGCCATTACAGAAGCTTCTGCTTCAGCATATTTTTTTGGAGTCAATTTCTTTTCTTCTCTTTGTATTTTGAGTTCATTTATTTCTCGTTGCATTTCCTTTTGCATCTCTGATTTTGAGGTTTTGTACTTTTCTTCAAGAGATTTTAACGATTCTTCTTTCTTTTCTGTATATACATCAGTGATGATATACGAAGCAAAATATACAACTTGTTCTAGTTTTTTAACTGGAAGGTCAAGGAAAAGACCAATTCTACTTGGAACTGATTTTAAATACCAGATGTGAGCTACTGGAGCATAGAGATCAATATGAGCCATTCGTTCACGTCGAACGTTTGCCTTTGTAACTTCTACTCCACATCTTTCACATACTACTCCTTTATAACGAATTCTTTTGTATTTTCCACATGCACACTCGTAGTTTTTTCGAGGTCCAAAGATTTGTTCACAAAACAGTCCTCCTCTTTCTGGTCGTTGAGTTCTATAGTTAATTGTTTCACTGATCAGAACTTTCCCATGAGAAAGTCCTCTTATTTTGTCTGGTGAAGTCAGACCTACTGTTATACCTGCAAGATTGTCGAGGTTTTTTCCTTTTGTGACATCTTGTTTTCCGACACCTTTCCCAATTTCAGAAAAATCTGTGATTTTATCATTAAGAAAGTTATCAAATTGTTTATCAAACATAAGCTCTATATTATTTTAAAAAATTAAGTATTGAAGAAATTTTTACTTTAAGCATTTTCGTCTGAGTCTTCATCGTCATTGTTTGATTTTGAAGCATTTGCAGAAAGTTTTTCGAGTTCGATAATTTGTTCATATCTTTGTCTTGCAAGACCTTCTGTATGTTCAAGTTCTTCTTTATCTAGAAGCCCTACATCAAGTCAAATAGCTTGAAGTTCTTTTATCAATACGTTAAATGATTCTGGAATATTTGGTTTTTTAATTTGAAGATTTTTTACAATTGCTTCATATGCTTGCGTTCTACCAGCAACGTCATCTGATTTAATCGTAATCATTTCTTGTAGGATGTTACTTGCCGCATATGCTTCAAGAGCCCACACCTCCATTTCTCCAAATCTTTGTCCTCCATTTTGAGCTTTCCCTCCAAGTGGTTGTTGTGTTACCATAGAGTATGGTCCAACAGAGCGAGCATGAATCTTATCTTCAACTAAATGATGGAGTTTCAACATATACTTTACTCATACCATCGTTCTTTCTTTGAATGGTTCTCCTGTTTCTCCATCGAAGAGTTGCATTTTTCCATCTAGGTCCATTCCCGCTTTTTCCATTACTTCATGAATTTGAGGAATTGTCACCCCATTGAGAACTGGAGTTGCAACCTTGATTCCAAGTTTTCTTGCAGCGTATCCAAGATGAGATTCGAGCACTTGCCCAATATTCATACGAGATACAACCCCAAGTGGATTCAGTATAATATCAACCGGAGTTCCATCAGCCATAAATGGCATATCTGCTTCTGGAACAATTCGAGAAACAATACCTTTATTCCCATGTCGTCCTGCCATCTTATCCCCTACTTCAATTTTTCGAGTTTGAGCGACAAATACTTTTACTTGTTTAAATACTCCTGTTGGAAGATTATCTCAAAGTTCTCTTTTGAGAATATGAACATCAAGAATTTTTCATCCTTGACCTGATGGAAGTCTCATTGAAGAGTCTTTTACATCTTTTGATTTATCACCAAAGATAGCTCGAAGGAGTCTTTCTTCTGGTGAAAGTTCTTGTTCTCCTTTTGGAGTAATTTTACCAACCAATATATCACCACCACCTACAAAGGCTCCTACTCGAATTATACCATCAATATCTAAGTCTTTAAGTTTTGCTGCTGAAACATTTGGAATATCATCTGTCGTTTGTTCGGGTCCGAGTTTAGTTTCTCGTACGTCGAGAGAATATTCTTTTATATGTACTGATGTGAAGAAATCATCTTTCATCAGTTTCTCTGAAATGATAATCGCATCCTCAAAGTTATATCCCTTCCATGGCATATATGCTACGGTTAGATTTCGTCCAAGAGCGAGTTCACCATTTTCAACTGAATGACCATCAACCAGGATGTCACCTTTTTTAATTTTTTGACCGTGAGATACAAGAGGTGTTTGATGAAGGATCATATCATGATTTGATCTCTTGAATGTAACAAGTTCATGAAGAACCTTTTCACCATTTTTATAGAGAACCGTAATATGTTTTGCATCAACTCAGAGTATTTCTCCATCATCTTTTGCAACTACTACATATTCACTATCTTCTCATACAGCACGCTCCATACCTGTTCCACATACTGGCGAATCAGTTCTCACAAGAGGAACTGCTTGTCGCATCATGTTTGATCCCATCTCCGCTCGAGTTGCATCATCATGTTCCAAGAAAGGAATAAGTGATGTTTCTACAGACATTGATTGTTTTGGAGATACATCAATATGAGTAATTTGGTTTATATGTGCAATAGTAGGTTCGTTTCACGCTCTCGCAGAAATACGAGTATCTTCAAAATTCCCAAAAGAATCAACCGGAGTTCCAGCTTCTGCAATAGTTAACACTCTTTCTTGATGAGCGTCAAAATAGTCATGATTCGGAGCAAGAAATCCTCGTACATTGATCATTTTATCTGAAAGTGCTTTTTGAACTGCTTCTGCATCTTTCTGAGTCATAAGTGTTTTATCTGCAACGATAACATTTCCTTTTGCATCTTTAATATCTCAGAGAGCGATTCTGTTTATGAGAGCTTTTCCATCATTTTTCACGTCATGTATAATCGCTTGAAATGGAGTTAAAAGGAAACCAAATCTATCTACTTTCGCGTATGTAGCCATATGAAGTACGAGTCCAATATTCGGTCCTTCTGGAGTTGCAACAGGACATATTCGACCATACTGCGTTGGATGTACATCACGAACTTCAAAACTCGCTCTTTCTCTTGTCAAACCACCAGGCCCGAGAGCAGAGATACGTCTCTTATGAGCTAACTCTGAAAGTGGGTTAGATTGATCCATAAACTGAGAAAGTTGAGATGAACCAAAGAATTCTTTGAGTATCGCAACAATCGGTCGAGAGTTGATAAATGTTCCTGGAGTTGCGTCATCAAGCTCTACAATCGTCATACGATCTTTTGCAATTCTCTCCATTCGAGCAATACCAACTTTGATTTTATCAGTTACTAATTCACCTACAGATCGAACACGTCTATTTTCAAGGTGATCAATATCATCAAGTTTATATCATTCTTTCCCTATATACAGGTTCAAAAAATATGTTAACGCTGTAACAATATCATTTTCAGAAAGAAATTTTCCATTTTCATCACCATATGCCGTTTTGATTCAAAGTTTTGACTGCATTTTCATTCGTGCAATTTCCCCAAGATTAAATCTCTTTTCATCATAAAAAGTAGTTTGAAACAGATCTTCAACTCGTTCATCAGTCGCTAAATCACCTGGTCGTAGGAGTTTGTAGAGAGCGTGAAGCGCTTCAAGTCTGTTTGTTGTTTTATCTTTTTCGAGTGTAGGAGCGATATATGATGAAATAATATCATCATCAATTCCTTTGAATGCGTTTAGGATATCTGCGTTAGATTCAAGTCCAAAAGCTCGAAGTAAAACTGAAATAGGAAGTTTTCTTTTCTTATCAATTTTTACATTGATAATACCTTTTTTCTCTATATCAATTTCAAACCATGAACCTTTTTCTGGGATAAACTTGAGTCCTACTCATGAATCTCCAGAAGTGAAAAATATACCAGTAGATCTAATAATTTGATTCACGATAACTCGCTCAATACCATTTACGATAAATGAAGCTGAAGCAGTCATAAGAGGAACTCCTCCCATATATACTTCTTGTTCTTTAATTTCTCCAGTTTCTTTATTGAGCATTTCAAGTTTTGCCTTGAAAGGAGCTTCATAATTGAGGTTTTTTCTTTTACATGTTTCTGCGTCATATTTTGGTTCCTCGATAGACATCCCTTTATAGTAGATATCTATTTTTTCTCCTGAGAAGTCAGAAATCGGAAAACTTTCTTGAAATAAACCATCTAATCCTGATTCCAAAAATGTATTATATGAATCAAGTTGTACTTCAAGAAGTTCTGGAAGACCTGCTACAGAACGATCATCTGTAAAATAGTGTCTCCCTTTTATCTCATACAAACTCCCAATTTCTTGAGGAGTTGGTGCTTTTGTTGCTTTTGGCATTATAGAAGCGTATGTTAGGAAAGTATAAATATAGTGTCTGTTTTTGCATATCTCTGTTCAGGAGATATTTGTTTCAAAAAATGTATATTTAAGGAGTTTTTCGTACTTTCTAAACGCAGTGAATTCAGTCGAAGACTTTCCTGTTTATTTCTGTGCCCAAGACACAAAAAAAGGCCCTAGCTTTTCCCCGAGAACTCATCATAAGCTAGTGCGAACTCAAGTATTGTATGAATAATGCTATAAAGTCAACAAAAAATCTCCTATAATGAGGAGATTTTTTATTATTTGAAATTAGGTTTAAATGTTGTATCTATTAATCCTCTATTTGCTTTTACAAATGATGGTATAGTACCTCATAAATCTGTAATTGTTATATGTTTTTTATCTCAGTTCATAGAAGTTATCTTTGAATTATGCGATAACATAGAATGCGTTCATATTCTATTTAAATTTAATGCATCTCTTACCAGATCTAAAACTTTCATTTCATCATCTTCACTTAGTTTTTCTCAATCTATATATGGCGCTAAAGAAAAGTATTTTCTACTTTCGTCTCTGTACACAGGTCATAAATCAAGCACACTAATAACTAAATCTCATATTTCTGTCGTTAATTCTTGTGTTCATAGGTTTGATAGAGTTGCATGAATTCTGTGATAATCAATTACTGTCCAAGGATGCATTGCTTGATGATACATTTTTCAAAATTTTCAATCTTTCAAATATATATCTGAATCTAATCCTCACCCAATTGAATCATCATTGTAAAATGGAAAATTTCTATCTATAACCCAATCAGAGTATGGAGCTTCTAATGCCATAAATATTTAATTACATATTACTATTATAATGTTTATATAAAAATATAAAAAAATGTCAACATAATGAGTTTTACATACAGGTTTTTCTCCTTAAAATCTGCTCATCAATAATTAAATATATTAAAAAAAATGAAAAATCTTTTTAACCTAGTGTTTTGGGTTGTCGTAATTGCTTGATGATATGTATACTGGCAATATTCACAATTTGAATCTGAAATCATTACAGAGGAATCAGAAATATACTCTGTCGTTCCAAATGCTACATACAGAAGTTTATTACTCGAACGTTGAACTTCTGAGTTTTTTACAAAACTCTATCTTCGAAATAATGCTCCAGAAAAATCTCTCCAAGTATGAAGTTATGAAATACCAGCTTGAGCAGATGTGAAAACTTTTTTAAGTAGCTTTGAAACTGCAGTAAATAATGATGTACAGCTTACCTTTTTAGAAGGTTGGAATATATATGACATAGATCTTAAACTTTCTGAAGATGGATTTATTAATTCTTGAGAGTTCGTGACTTATGTCACTGAATGTGTATCATTCTGTGCTTTAAAAACTGACTTCGCTTTCATTTCTGACGCTGAAATGCTTGAATGATTTTTGTATCCAGACACGTATGCTATTAATCCAAATAGTTTTACAACTGAAGATTTAGTTCGAAAAATGCTCACTCGATTCCAACAAAAAGTCATAGATTCAGGAATCATAACTAATATGGGAAGTATAGAAATACTCGATATCATTACGATGGCTAGCATCGTTCAAAAAGAAGCGAACAAAGCAGATAATCCAGAAGAAATAGCAATTATTGCATGAATACTGAAAAAAAGAGTTGATGAAGGTTGGCAAATAGGAGCTGACGCAACGGTGTGTTATGCATTTGAAGTTGCAACTCAAAACTGTACTCCAACAAAAGTATTAGAATACCTATATGATGATAATAAATATAATACCAGAGTTATTGTGGGTATGCCTATGGGGCCAATCTCAAATCCAGAAGCAGAAGTTATAGAAGCAACGCTGAATTCAAAATCATCTCCTTATTATTTTTACCTCCATGACAACAGCTGACAAATTCATTATGGTGAAACAAATGCTGATCATGAGAATAATAAAAATCAGTACCTCAGATAATATAAAACAAAATAAAAAAAATCCCAAATTGGGATTTTTTTTATTTTTCTATTTACTGACGTCTTTAAATTTTCCTCTTCCTCGAAACTCAATTGTAATTGGTGTTCCATGAAACCCAAAGTTATCTCGGATTTTATTTTCAAGATATCTCTTGTAAGAAAAATGGAAATGATTTGGATTATTTACGGTAATAAGAAACTTAGGTGGATTGGTATCTACTTGTGATCCATAGTATATTTTTGGACTATGAGATTTTTTATTCCCAGTTGGTGGATGTTTATAAATGACTTGTTCCAAAAATTCATTAAATATTCCAGTTTTTACTCTTTTTTTCCTCTCAGCGTCGATTTCAATGGCTTGATCCAGGATTTTCGTGAGTCTTTTTTTCTCAGTAGCTGAAGTAAAAATAACTGAAACCCAAGGTATAAATTCTATTTTTTCTTTGAGGTAATCGATGTATCGATTCATCATTTGATCTTTATCGACTCATGTCTTTGCAAGTACTAAGTCCCATTTATTCACGACGATGATAATCCCTTTCTTTTCATCAGCTATTTGAGAAATAAGAGACAAGTCTTGTTGTACAATCCCTTCAAAACCGTCAATAATAACTGCGATAACATCTGCTCTTTTAAGAGCTCGTTCTGTTCTCATGATAGACCAGTTTTCTATATTTCTTGTTCCAACTTTGGAAAGTCTTCGGATTCAAGCAGTATCAATTAAAGTAAAGTCTGTTTGTTCATAATGAAATTTTGTATCAATCGCATCTCGAGTTGTACCAGAAAGGTCTTTTACCATAACTCTGTCACTTCAAACAATCGTATTTAAAATACTAGATTTCCCTACATTTGGTCGTCCAATAAATGCCATCTTGAGAGATGGATCTTCACTTTCTTTCTTATAATTAAGCCCTTTATCTTTCAGGTATTTTGCAATATATCTTCGAACATCACCTATACCAGCATTATGAGAAGATGAAACTGGAAAGAATTCTAATTCTCACTTCCCTGCCATAGAATATGATTCCATAACTTGTGTATCATTATCAGCTTTATTTGCTAAAACGATATAATTTTTAACCTTATGTTTTTGAATAATTCTATAGATAGCTTCATCTAGTTCTGTAAATCTGTCATACTCAACAACCCAAATGAGTAAGTCACTTTCAACAATAGATCGTTCTGTTCTCTCTGTAATATCTACTGCGATTTCATCATTTGCAGAACTATAATCCAGTCCTCCAGAATCAGCAATAATATAAGTCAGGTCATTTTTTTCATCTGTATATTCAAACTCTGATATATCTCGAGTAGTTCCAGCTTCATCTGCAACTATAGCAATCTTATGCCCAGTCATCATGTTAAAAAGGCTCGATTTTCCGACATTCGGTCGACCGATAATAGTAATTTTTGCAAGCATGCGAGTATAATGTAAAATCAATTCATAATTCCCTCTCCGTGGCATCGCTCTTGGAGTCTCTCTAAATCGAGAGTTCTAGGAAATAATCATGAAAAATAAAAGTACAGTGATTATAGAGATTAATTTATAAATGCAATACAATAATCTAAAAATAATTATTCTCGTAATTGTATTACATCTTCAAAAAGATTAGATATTTTGTAATATATATTTCTATTAAGGACCTGTTATTTGCCAAACCACTGTTTGTCCGTCAATAACGAGAGTAATAGTTTCTTGAACACCTGTAGCAGGAGCATTAAGATCTATGTTTAGACCCCAGTTTTGGGTTCTACCGTTTGTAGCGGTACCAGTAGCAAACTGCTGTAGCCTTGGATTGGTATTACCGGTCCCTTCTATGGTAAAGGTATAATAATCTTGTGGAATACTTGCAGTATTATAATCCAGTTGGTAAAAACTCACACCTGAAGTAAGAGTAAAGTCATTCACAGTAAATCAAACAAAAGGTGAATTATTTCTACTAACCTGCCATGTTCCTATTACGCCATCAATATCAAGCGAAACAGTACGTGTTTGACCAGGATTTGGAATATCGACTTCTAATGCAGTTCAATAAACAAGTTGCCCACTTTGAGCAGAGCTTTGTCCACCAATAATATTTCCACTGGTAGCTACTGCATTACCTTGATTATCACTTGAAGTAACAACAAAGTCTCTCGGTATTTCAGTAAGGTTTCCAATATTAATATAATCCGAGGTAACTCGAGTAGTTGCATCAGCAGATGAAAATGAACGAGGAGGAAAAGAAAATGCATTCACAGGAATGAGATCTAATCCAGTAACATTTGCTTGAGTGAATGAAATAACACCTTTCCCCTTCACTAATTCTGGTCCAAATTCTGCTTGGTGAATATAAAGATTAGAATCAAGTCCTTGATTGGTCACAAGATATTGAAGGAAATCCTTAACAGGTAATGTTCCTGATCTTTGTGTAGTAGATCCAATAAAAGCATAATAATCCCATGTTCCTGGTTGATTTCCTGAGGCGTCTGTAACACTATTCTGACGGTAGAGACTATAAGTTTGGCCACCAATAGAAATACCCGAAGCGAGTAGAGTTCCGAGTGGAGCAAGTCAATTATTTTCTGTCCAAACCATAATTTCAGCTTTTACCCCTGAAGAACTAGCTGTTTGAGTGTTCGTGAGCCAGAGATTAAGAGATGTATTATAAATATTGGTATAGCTATCATCTAAAGTGATATTATAATTGTATAAAAGAGAAATATTTCGCTCTAGAATTTTAGCTCAATATGAGCCATTGTTACTATTAGCCCAAGGTTTCAGTCCAAAATAAATATTTGGAAATGCAATTACATTTCAAAAAGCCCCTGGAATAGACCAATTGGCTTTCCATTGATTAGAAGCACTTGGAAGACTGTTTATGTTATAATCAAGACATATTTCTTCTGGAAAAGTTTCTGTACCATTAGCTTGAGGATTCCACATATTCGATTCAAATCCAGTAATGAGACCTGAAAATATTTTATTATTACTAGGAGCATTACTACAGGCTGTCGATTGTGTAAAATCGTTTACCTGTATATTTCCCCCTGGAATTCCTCCAGTGTTATTTCTTATAAGTGTATTTACATATGCAAGTTCTTCTCAGACTTTAACATTTAGGAGATCTTTCAGTCATATCGAATTATTAATATTTGAATTTTTATAATAACTGATAAGATTTTCTACAAATTTAATTTTTTCAGAGTCATCACTCAAAAGTGTACTACTTCAGTTATACAACACAGGTACTGTAGAACCAATAATAACTCATGGTGTAAAACTTGTTCCATCTTTTAGTGTTTGCCCTTCTGGAAGGAAGCTTGAATAGGCTCCAGGAAGTACTTTTGAATTCTTAATTGAAAAACTTTGATTTGCGAGGATATCTTGAATCGTCACATTAGTAATTTCACTCGTGATGATAGTCGGGGCTCAAATAATGTAGAGTTTATCTAATTCTTTGACCGTTACAATTTGTTTGTTGTAATTCCCTACTACGTTAGAATAATAAGAATTAGCTGCGTTTGCTTGATTTGAAATTGATTGGAAACTAAGAACAAGACCTTCACTAATAGCTCAAAGTTGATATTCTTGTCTCGTATTTATAGTTGAATATGCGTATGGGTTTTTTGTCAGTGGATCAGTTGGAACTTGTGAAATTCTCGTAACTGTATTTCTCGTTTCTTCTCAAAAAATTCATTGCCTCCATGCAAGTGATCAAGAATACGTAACAGAGATAAAGTCAGTAGGATCAGGATAATAATTCTCAGTTGTATAAAATAAATCTAATGATTTTTGTATAGTAGCAAGGTCACTTATTCGTGCTGACTCACGAGCAGAAACTGAATACCCTTGCAGGGAGATAAATCAAATTGTTCAGAGAATGGCAAGAATTGTTATAACAACAATAAGTTCTACTAATGTGAATCCTCGTTTATTAAGTCGATACATAAAAATGATAAATAATACAATATGAATATATCTATATTATGGTGTTTTAAAAATATACAAGTATTCATTAATTATACTTTTCTTCTTTTCAAAAAAACCCAGAAAATAACTCATAAAATTACAAGACTTCAAAACATAGATATATACGCGATTTCAGGAGAATCTTGATACGGTAGGTCTATATTCATTCCGTAGAAACTCGTAACGAATGTAAGTGGTAGCATAAAAGCTGAAAAAATGGTGAGGAGTCTTATAATTCAATTTGTTTGAATATCAATCAGTGACTTAAAAGCATCTTCCAGTGATTCTACTTGCTCTTCAAGTACAAGAATATCAGTAATAATTCTTTGGAGTTTATCCTCAAGATCCTCAAAATACGCTTCAATATCATCATTAAAGAGTTTTTTCATATGATTTTCGAGTGCAATAAGTACTCACATTTGTGGTTGAAACATATGTTTGAGGACGATTATATTTCTCTTTTTAATAAGTATATCTTTAACCAGTGGACTCGAAGATTTTCTAAAAACCTCTTTCTCAATCATACGAATATCTTTTCTGATATTTGAACTCACCTGAAACATTTTTTCAAGCATAGCTTGAATTATTTCATAGAGTACTAAACCAGGAGATATCTCTACATCGTATTCATTTTCTTCTTTTATTTCGTATCTATTGTAGATATCATCAATGTATTGTCACTCAAAATCTCTCAGAGTTATGAGAAAATCTTTTCCGACAAACACATGAAATTCATTCAAGTTATATATTTTTTGTAATTGATTATATTTTGGAAAATGAAGCGTCAAAAAAAGATAATCATCATAGCTGTCTATTCTCGCTCTTTGGTTTGATTCAAGTGCTGCCTCAATATCCAACTCATGGAAATCATATGATTCAAGTATTTCTTCTATCTTTTTTTCTGTAAGGTCAATTCCGTCTATCCATTTGAGTCATTTGATTTTGAGTTCTCGAAGCATACAATTTAAATTAAGAATTTTATATTACTATAGTATACAGAAAAATATTTATTTCAAAGATTGCAGTATTAAAAATAATCCCTTTCGGGATTTTTTTAATCTTCATCAATTTCAACTTTGATACTGAGTTCATCTAGAAGAGATTCTTCTACTTTCATTGGAGATTGCATCATCATATCTTGAGCTTTTCCTGATTTTGGAAATGCGTAGATATCACGAATATTTTCTTCATTTTTATATATCATCATGAGTCTATCCATTCCAATAGCAAATCAACCATGTGGTGGTACGCCATACTGAAATGCTTCATATACCGCTCCAAATTTTTCTTTTACCTCTGATTCATCTCTCCCAACAATTCCAAAAGCTTTTACTAAATTTTCAGTGGAGTGGTTTCGAATTGAACCAGATAATATTTCATACCCATTACATGAAAGATCGTATTGAAATGCTTTAATTTTAAGAAGCTCTGCTCCACTGAGTCCATCGAGTGATGTCTGGGGCATAGAAAATGGATTATGTGAAAAATCTATTTTTCCTGTGACTTCATCTGTTTCAAACATTGGAAAATCTGTAATCCAACAAAATGCAAGTTGCGAGCTGTCTCGAAGCTTCATGAGATCTGCAATATAGTTTCTAAATTTTCACATATAATTACACGCGAGTGCTGTTTCACCAGCTCCAAAAAATATGACATCTCACAGCGAGAGTTTAGTTCTATCTACCAGTTCTTGTAAGTCAGATTCTTCGAAAAATTTCCCGAGTGGTCCTTTAAGTCCGTCTTCTTTCATTTGGAAATACCCTAGTCCTTTTGCACCGTATTTTCGAACATAATCCTCAAAACCCTTCATTTGAGTTTTAGAAAACACCAAGTCCCCTCCTGGAACTTTCATTGCTTTGATTCTGTTATTTGTTGTATCTGAAGCTATACTCGTAAATATTTCATTTGAACTTTTTGCAAAAATATCCGCTACATCTATAAACTCAAGTCCAAATCTGAGGTCTGGTTTATCTGTTCCATATTTTTCAATTGATTCGTCGTATGTGAGCGTGAAAAATTTTCAATTTTCTCGTATGAGGTCTTGACCAGGATTTTTACTAATAATCTTTTTATCAGAAAGTTCTGTTGACGCGTCAATTAGAAAATCCTCTACTACTTGAAATACATCTTCTTGCTCTACAAAACTCATTTCACAATCGATTTGATAAAAATCTCCCGCATGTCTGTCTGCTCTTGGGTCTTCATCACGAAAACAAGGAGCTATTTGAAAATATTTATCTATTCCTCCAACCATAAGGAGTTGTTTAAATTGTTGCGGTGCTTGTGGGAGTGCATAAAAAGTACCTGGATTAAGTCTACTTGGTACCAAAAAATCTCGAGCTCCTTCTGGAGAAGAATTAGCAAGGATAGGAGTTTGAACGTCTAAAAAATCACGCTGCGTAAACCAGTTTCGAGTATACGTAGTCATTCTTGATCGAAACTTGATAAAGTCTCTGATTTTTTCTCTTCTAATATCAAGATATCTATACTTAAATCTGATTTCTTCATTCGCTTCTACTCCATGACCATCAAGTTCAAATGGAGGAGTTTTTGAGCTTGAAAGGAGTTCAACAGCATGAATAATGACTTCTATTTCTCAAGTATACATTTTTGAATTTGCCTGACCTTCTGGTCTACTTCGAACTGTTCCAGTTGCCTTGATTACATATTCACTTCTAAATTTATCAGCTGTTTCCCAAGCTTGTTTATTATCTTCAGGATCAAATACTATTTGAGTTAGTCCGTATCTATCTCTGAGATCTATAAATATAATTCCACCATGGTCACGTCTATTACTTACCCAACCGGAAAGAATAACTTCCTGTCCAATATTTTTTGCCGTGAGTTCGCTACATGTATGACTTCTATGCATAGTAATTTTTTGTTTAATAATTAAAAAAGCACACGATTTTGTATTAATACATCCATCATGTGCTTTCGGTTTGTAGAGTGTACAAAAGGTGCCACCTAAAGCTGTTCTTGATTTATAATTTTTTGTAACGAAGTTTTGACTCCGAGAGGTTCTACTAAGATTTAATTCCGTTCTTCCTCCAGCTCGCAGTTGTTTGCTGCTCTAACGCTTTTATGAAAGTATTGTATAGATTTATAAAGAAATGCAAGATTATCTGATAAATGAAACACAATAATTATTCATATTCATTCCTTTATATAAATTTCATGTAACTAATCAAGCTGGAGAGTTTATCTCCCAAATATCTCAGGTTGTCGCAAAAATTGAGAATGATCAGTTTATAGCAAAAACTATTTTTGAATCGATAGTTTGTAAATGTAAAGAATCAGAATCAGAACTTGGATAATATAAATTCGAAAGTTTATATGTAAAGTTGTTCCATTCGGCTGTAAGAGAACTAGAAGATAAGTTTGTTCAAGCTCTGTTAGATTTTTCTAAATTCTCAATATCATTTTTTTTGAATTCGTATATAAAAAATGGGATTTCATAATCTAAAAGTTCATCTTCTCTATCAAGGTGACATCTAAGCATTAAATCTTTATCTTGGTTATCTCGCCATATATCAGAGATTGTTCATTTAGTAAAAATATCTTCTGTAATACTTATTATTTTTTCTGTATTACCAGTATTAAATAAATTTCTAGTCGTGGTATCAGCAAGCATAGTTGCAGCCGTCCATCAACCTCAATTAGTTTCCATATCACAATAGACTTGAAAGTCAGTTCAAACTGGAGAGATAGTATAAACTTCATCTCCTCTACTTACTCAAGTCTGTTTTATTCTCTTACAACTCGATTCTGGATTCACAGTTAAAAGTGAAGAACCTGTTCCAGTAATAATCTCTTCATTTGAAATATGTGCGTTATACTCTGTATTTGTATTCACTATATCCAGATATCATGCTGTCGTTAAAATATTTAATTCTTGAACGGGTGTATTAGTATCTACTTCTGTGAGGACTCAGAGTTTTCTTCAGTATACTTTTGGAAATCTATCCGAGTAATCTGCGGCAAAAGTTGTATTACTGACTGTATTATTCAATGCTACGCTTCATGCTTCTTCCATGAGTGCCATGAGTTGAAGGCTCTTTCTGTCTTTTGTAAGATAGTAGGTATAGAATGAGTCATCTTTAGGATCTTTTCCTCCATTCGTGTAGTCTATGGTTTCTAATACATCTGTTCCTACATACCCTTGGTACGCAATAACGTTGCTCGCTCAGCTTGCTGTAATTTCTATATAGTCGTCTGGAAGTGGAAGTGATTTACTTGTTGCATAGACTTGGAGAGAATCTGAGAGTTTTGTCAGTTGAGAATATCTATTAGAGTCTCGTGCTCAAGTGAGATAGTTTGAGTAGCTTACAAATCATACCGTCGATAATATACCTATAATGGTAATAACCACTATAAGTTCTACGAGGGTGAAAGCTGATAGTTTAGGTTGTATATTCATCAATTTTTAGTTAGATTAATTTTTAATTTTTATACATTTTTTCTACCTATAGTAACATTTCTTTCAAAAACCTACGTATGGATCTCAAAAAACTGAATTGTTACAATTTGTTCAATTTTGAAACTGTAAAATTTTAAATTTAGTATCTATCAAAGCTCAGTATAGAACTTCTTTTCATCAATTAAAATTGCAGACACCATTTTCACTAGCACACTCAGTCCAACCACCTCATTGAAATTCCATTTCACAAAATACAGTTTTGGAAAGAAGTCAATCAGGATTAATCATATAGTTTCCAGTTTTTGTTTTCGAATTCCTTCTCAGTAGTTGATCACAGTCTTGATTTCATCAATCTTTCAAGAATGATAAAACTACACCAGTTCCTGTCACTAAATATTCGTTTGAAAATATTGCTGAAAAAGATGAATTTGTATTTACTATATCTATATATCCATTACTCAGAATAGAACTTATTTCTTGAACTGGGGTATTAGTAACACCTTGTGTGAGAACTCAAAGGTTTTTTCAATATACTTTTGGAAATCTACTGGAATAATCTACTGCAAAGGTCTTGTTAACATTGAGGCTTGGAGTTGATGCAATATTCCCAGCTTCTTCCATGAGTGCCATCAGTTGTAAACTCTTTCTATCTTTCGTGAGATAGTAAGTATAGTACGAGTTATCTTTTGGATCTCTTCCTCCATTGGTATAATCTATTGTTTCAAGTACGTCAGTTCCTACGTATCACTGGTAAGCAATAACATTGGTAGCTCAACTGGCTGTAATCTCTACATAATCATCTGGAAGAGGGAGTGATTTATTTGTTGCATAGACTTGAAGAGAATCACTGAGTTTTGTGAGTTGAGAATATCTATTAGAGTCGCGCGCTCATGTAAGATAGTTTGAGTAACTTACAAATCATACAGTTGATAATATACCTATAATCGTAATAACCACTATAAGTTCTACGAGAGTGAAAGCTCTTAGACTCCGTCACATAGTCCAGAAAATAATTGAATAAATTTAGATTGAGTGTAAGAAAATTTATAGATATTAAAAGCAGAATCACTTGATTCTGCTTTGTGCTATTGTATAAGTAGTGACATGTTACTTCGCATACTCATCTATTTTTGTAAAAAAATCTCTCATTTCATCTGCTCCACTTTTTGGCCAACTATGCTGGTCTCATCCATAGACATCATATGAATTACAAAATATAACAGTATTTCACAGAGAACAAGATGTTTTTTGTTGGCATCATCTGAGGTCTCATAATTCTATGGAGCTGGTCTCTGTTTGACAGAGATTATTCTCACTTTTCAAACTATAGGCTCTTTCTCATGCCGAATATGGTGACAATGGATCATTAGGAAGATGGGTAATAAGACTTGAAACTGGACCGGTGCAATCTCAGTTATAGCCATTACTTGCTACTCATACCATTGCCCTAATAACATCTCATCGTAAACATGAAGTTTTGTTACTCATGTATGATCCAAGTGAATGTCACACAGAGAAGACTTTATCTCGATTTATACATAGATTTTTTGAAATATCTGAAATAATAGCATCAAAAAACTCTATACTTTCTATTTCTGACCAGCTAAATGGACCATTTCCAACTCCAGCAGGATATGCCACAATATAATCTTGCTGGTATCCACTTCTACTGTATCCCCCTCACCCCATTTTCATATAATTTCTCACTTCTTCATTACTATTAGTTCTGCCATGAAAGGCAACAATAAGTCATTTTTCAGTTTCTGCATTGAGATTGTCAGGAACATAGAGAAGATATTCCCTCTTTAGTCCATTCATATCAATTGAATATTCTCCACTCTGCATTGATTGAAAATTAAAACATCCATCACTCTTTTGGCTCAGTTCTTGGCCAGATGAAACTTTTTGCATTTTATAGATTATATCAGCTGCTTGCCCCCGAGAAACTAAAGTATCGATGGTATAAGCATGTTTTTTAATTATGTTTTTTTGATCTGCATACGCTTGATACTTCTGGAACCAAGTCTCTCATTCTCCAAGATATGAGAGATCAATATCAAATGCCCTCACTGCAAAAGCCAGTGTTTCTAATACGGTAACATTTCCATTTGGTTTAAAATTTCCATCATCATATCATTTCGTTATTTCTTGCTCCACCCCAGCACATATATATTTATTATACCAAATATAAGTTGCTACATCACTAAAACACTGAGTTCCTGTTTCATAAATTTCACTTTCAGAAGCATTCATAATAATTTTAAGTATTTCTGCTCGAGTCGTCTTATCGTGTGGAAGAAAATCTCAGCTTTCAAATCCATTAATATATTCTTGTCTCTCGAGCCCCTCGATTGAATCCTTGTACCAATTATATTGTATATCATTAAATGCGTATCACTGAACACTTCATAGTCCCAAAAGTACTACAATAGCACTTAGTTTTTTCAAATATTTCAAAATTTTTCTTTTTTATAGAAACAAAAATACCAGCGTATATTTTAACTGGTATTTTTTTAAAAACAATAGAAAAGAGTGAAGATTAAAAGGTAAAAACATCTACTACTTTTCAACTTGCCTCTACTTGATCATCTTCTGACAAAATAATAGGGTTATGATGTTCGTCGGAGGACTTAGGAAGTAAGTAGATATTTTTTC
Organism: bacterium; assembly: GCA_024635485.1. GTDB lineage: Bacteria > Patescibacteriota > Gracilibacteria > BD1-5 > UBA6164 > JAACSU01. Next base: position 22,430 of record JAGXIV010000025.1, read on the forward strand.
CTTCTTTTTTATATTTTTTAATAGTAGCTCCTCCATTCACAACAAAAAGGAATGGATCTTTTTCATTGAGGTTATTATCATTTTTATTAATAAGGACATAGCTTCCGTTATCAAGAATCTTTCCTTCTACTTCACATTGGTTCATACTCGTTCAAGAAACACGAAGAATAAAATAATTCTCACTTTTTCAAGAAACAATATTTTTTGATATTGGGAGTGTTCCATAGTCATTTGCTTCTGCAATTGCCAAAGGAGTTCAAGCGTTTGCATAACCGAGTATTGGAATATTCATAGTTGTCTGAAATCATATATTATTCCCAAGACGTATACCTCTATATCCATCTCATCGACTAATAAATCATTTTTTTTCTAAAACTTCAAGATATTGAGTCACTCCTCTTTTGGATTTTTGGTGGAGTAAATTCTTCAGTTCTTCAATAGTTGGTGATTTTCCATATCGACTTGCAT
>JAGXIV010000001.1 GCA_024635485.1 bacterium
CATGTATAATATCATCTTTTTGATTCTTCGCCATTTTTATCCCTTCTTTTTTATGTTTTTTGAAAAGTTCTTTTATGATTTGTGGAGTGAGTGTTTCACCAGAACGTCTATAATAAAAATACATCACATAGATTTTTCATAATGCGTAGGAAACCCCAAAACTAATAGGTGCAAAAATATATCCTCAAAATCCAGGTAATAATATTTTAATAGCTGTTCCAGCTCATTGGAGTGCTAAAAATGAAACTCATAGTGGAGTAATAAGCTCTGCAAATATTTTAGAACTCTCTTTGAGATTCACTTCCATTTCAAATCTTTCTGAAATTTTGAGAATCATATAGAGATGTACCGCAATCAGATTGAGATTTTCTAAAAATGGAATAGGTTGTACTGACAATATTGCCGCGACACATGAAGACTTAAAAATAATATCATCACAATCTTGTATGTGGATATCCCCCATCATATGGAGGCTATCAATTTCTTCTTGGGGTATAGGTCACAGTGAATACACCGGAACCTTTTCTAATATGCCATGAAATGCAAAGTCTCCCACAAACTTAGTAAGCACTGCACTTGGAAGCTCATTATATACTTCTCTCGAACAAAATATCTTAGAAACAGGAGTAATATCCATTATTCTTGAGCCTAAATTTATCGATTCACCAAAATAATCTTGCAAATGTAAGCTCTCATGTTCGCTAATATGACCATAGCTTATAGTTACTCTGAGAGATATTTTTTTGAGATCAATTTTTTTTTGTGCATCAATTTTGAGTGAATTTTTGAGTATTTCCTGAGAAAATAACACGGCATCATTTACATTATCAGCAAGTGCTAAATAGGCATCTCAAATACTCTTTACCAGTTTAATTGAGTGAGTCTCTGCTGAATCCACTGTTATAGCCTCAAAACTGTCTAAAATCTCATGAATCTGTGAGTCAGTGAGGAGTGAATTTTTATAGGTAAAATTCTTAAGATCAGCGAATATAATAAATTTTTTGTTTTCCATAGCTCCATTCTAGCATACAAAGGAGTATTTTAGCAAAAATATTATCTTCTTTTTCAGGTTTTTTTTGAGTTTTTGAGTTCGAGAATTTCATCCCGCAGTCAGGCTGCTTTTTCATACTCCATATTTGCAGAAGCGATATCCATCTCAAGTTCCAGTCTTTTTATTTCTTTTGGAATTGCTTTAGGATCTCCACTCAGCTCTCTTTTTTTCTTATTACTCGCTATTCCTATATCTTTAATAGAGCTATAAACTGTCTGAGGATCCATCCCAATTTTTTCGTTATGAGCTTGTTGAATAGACCGTCGATATATAGTGAGATCTATCGCCTTTTTCATAGCTTGAGAAATAACAAGACCTTGATTGTTGATAAATTTCCCAGCATTGAGAATACGCAGATGCGCATCAAATTTTTCAAATTCTTCTTTTTTTACATCATAGTTTCGTATTTGTTCGACATACATAGTAACGACTCCGTTGACGTTTCTCGCAGCTCGACCAATAATCTGTATCAGCGCTGACTCACTTCGTAAAAATCACTGTTTATCTGCATCTAAAATCGCAATTTTGGATACTTCAGGGAGATCAAGTCCCTCTCTGAGAAGATTAACTCAAACAATAACATCGATTTTTCCTTCTCGAAGTTCTTTGAGTATTTCAAGTCTTTCAAGTGTATCTACTTCCGAGTGCAAATACTGTACTTTGATTCCATTTTCTATGAGATATTCTGTGAGTTCTTCACTACTCTTTTTTGTGAGAGTCGTTATAAGCATTCGTTCTCCTGACTTGATAACGCTTTGTAAACTTTCCATAATATCATCTACCATAAAATCCATAGCTTTTACCGTGATATTTGGATCAAGAAGTCCTGTAGGACGTATCATCTGTGGAACAATTCGCTTATCGTCATCTGAAGCCCAAATTTCTCATGAAGCTGGTTCAAATTCATAGAATTCTTCTGCTCGCTTTGGTGTTTTTGAACTCGCTAAAATTTCATACTTTCATGGAGTTGCAGAAACAGCAATAACTTGTCCAAGCTTTTGTTCAAATTCAGTAAAACGAAGAGGTCTATTATCCATCGCAGATGGCAATCTAAATCCATTTTCCACAAGATTTTCTTTTCTACTTCTATCACCAGCGTACATCCCTCCTACTTGAGGAATCGTCATATGAGATTCATCTATAAAAGTAATAAAGTCTTTCCCAAAATAATCAATCAGCGTTTGAGCTGGATCTCAAGGATTTCTTCCATCTAAATAACGTGAATAGTTCTCAATCCCATTCACATATCCTACTTCTTGCATCATCTCAATATCATATTCTACTTTTGCTTTGAGACGTTCGTATTTCACGACTTGGTGGGTTTCTTCAAAATATGCAAGTCTTTCATCAAGATCTTTTTGAATTTGCGGAATAACTCTTTCTAAGGTACCAGCAGAAGTCACCGTATGTTTTGCAGGAAATATTTCAATTGATTGATGTGTTTCATATACTTGGCCTGAAATAGGATGTCGCGAAGAGATTTGAGATACTTCGTCTCCCCAAAACTCAATAGTATAGACAAACTCTTTACTTGCTGGCCATATCTCAAGAATATCTCCAGATACAATAAAATTCCCAGAACCAAAATCAGCTCCAGCTCGAGTAAATTGGATAGAAACAAGTTTTTTTAATAGATCTTCAATGGCATAACTTTCTCAGAGTTGTATTTGGAATATTTGGTCTACATAACTTGATATATCCCCTATTCCATAGATACAACTTACCGAAGCAACAATTATAACGTCCTTTCGTCTCAGTAAATCTTGTGTCGCAGCATGTCGCAGTCTATCTATTTCTTCATTAATGGTAGCTTCTTTTTCGATATAGGTATCCGTTTTTGAAACGTAGGCTTCAGGTTGATAATAATCATAATAGGATACAAAATAATGGACCGCAGAGTCAGGAAAAAACTCTTTAAATTCTTGCGCTAGTTGAGCTGCAAGCGTCTTGTTATGAGCGAAATCAGCGCTGGTTTTTCCATTTGCTCTATGATATTAGCCATGGTAAAAGTCTTTCCACTTCAGGTTACCCCCCAGAGTGTTTGCCACTGATGTCCGTCATCTACATATTTTTTGAGAGACTTTATAGCCGAACCCTGATCTCAGGCTGGTGAATATTTACTTTTTAAGTGAAACAGTGGTGATGACATGTAATCTATTAGATAAAAAAATATCAGAGAAGTATACACAATTTATACTCTATTTGAAATGATTTTTTGAAAAAAAGAACCTAAAATTTTCATAAATTACAAAAAATATGATAGAATAAAACTAATTTAGCATTATAAGATGGCTCATGAAACAATCACACTCTGGAAATATCTACGCAAAAATACTGTTACTGACAAGTATATTGGTTATTGTTTTTCAATTTTGAAGTATGTTAATGGCTTCAAAATCAGATAAGAGCACGGACGCTTCATCAACTATCTCAGCTCCTATTACAAGTGGTTCGGGCGATATTGTCGCAGTCAAAAATACAAATCAGGCTCGATTCCAGAGTGCCTACGCTGCCAACTTTGGAAATGTTTGAGTGGCATTATCTACTCGAATAGGAATGCAGTTTAGTTCTGGAAACTCATCAGCTTGAAATACTTTTTACCGAGAAATATCAATACTTTGAAAAAATGTGAGTGAGAGAAACACTATCAGAGAGCAACTCATCGCTCAAAATATGCTTATTATCCAAGAATATCTCAACCTCTCTCGAACCGATATCAAACAAATGCTCAATAGCTCAGCAAATAGAGAAGCTACCCTTGAATGATTTATTTCTCAACTGGAAATGCGTTACAAAAACTCAGCTCTTTCTATCGAGAGTCTTCAAGCACAAAAAGTATTATATGTCGCTGAAATCGATAGACTTTCTCAACAAATAGAGCAAACAAAACAAACACTGGAAACAAATTTTTCTCAGTTTAACCAACAAGGTGCTATAGCCGATACACAAAAATACTTCGAGCTCAGAGCAGATTATACCGAAGTATTTACTGATGTCGTATTTATCAATCAATTCTTAAAACAACACCAATTCTTAAATAATTATAATAAAACGGTTCTTGATACCCTCATCAACAACAAAAAAGCCCTCATACAAGAGAGCTTTGTAGTATTACCTGATTCTGGAACACAATTTCTCAAACCACTTGATTTGATACTCGATGAATCAGAATTTAAAAACAATCTTTCAACGCAAGACTAATACAAGAAATCAGCTTTTACAATAGCATTTCCAAAGGCTTTTGATACTCCTGATTCTCTGACACTAATAAGCTCTGCACTATCAGAAAATCTCTCTATGACGTCTTGCATATTAACGTCAGGGCCTTCAAAACTCACACATTCATAGACTCCATCTTCTGGATATTCCTCAGAAAGTATTTCTACCGTCCCATTATCACTATCAAGAGAAATATCAAACACTTCTATGGGTCAAAACGATGCTTCTAAGTCAGTTCTCAGTGCTTCAGGAGAGTGAAATTCTTCAGTCCCTCACATAATAAAAAAGTTTCTTGGAGAGAGTGTGATAATGTCATAGTCAAGATCAGGAGCTTGGATAAGATTTCAAACGAGACTGATATTTCCAGCAAATATATTCATAGCAAGCGAGTATTAAGAAGTAAAAATTTGTCCGGCTTTATATTTAGCCATCATATCATCATAGCCACCTATGAGATTTTCTTTGGTGATTGCTCCATCAAAAATTTGAGGAACGGTCATCATTCCAGATATTTGTACGATTTCAGCCATACGTTCTGGATTATTTTCGAGATCCACGACTTCAAACTCCTGGTCATGAGATTCAAGAAATTGTTTTGCAGCGCTACAAAATGGGCAGTATTCTTTTGAAAAAACAGTAATCATCATTTGATTGTTAAAAAATATTTCAAGCAAGAGTATATTCAGGCTCTTCAAGAAAAGTGTATGAATTAGTACATCGTTCGTAATACGATGGTTTCGTCCGTTTCTTTTACTCCAGCAATACAGGTCATAACCTCATCCTCCCCTAAAGGAAAAGCTGGTTCTCCTCTCAGGTTCTTGATGACATGCTCACTTCATTGAACGATATTACACATACAAGCCGCGCACATTCCAGCTCGACAGGCATTTGGGATTTCTATATCATGTGATTCGAGTTGAGACAGCAAGACTCTCCCAACATCGATGGGGACTTCTTTTATAAGTTCTCCTTCACTATTTTCTATTCTCACGGTTGTCATTTTTTTGTTGTTGCGAATGTAAAATTTTTATCACCATCACTCCGACTCAGATAATTATAACGGGGCCAATACTGAGACTCAAAAATTGTAATAATGCTGTATTCATATATTTAATTTGTTGCTAACTTAATAGGTATGAGCATCTCATCTATACACTCCTTAGATTGTGGTCCAAATATTCACTGCGTAGATTCTGGCCAATCACAGCTTTCTATGAGAGCACTTCTCAGAGCGATTCTCACATCTTCATCAAATTCTCCATTTATGTCTCACTGGTAGTATCACGCGAGAGAGAGTACTTCTTGCAAATCACTGACTCATGAACCGACACTTCACTCCCTTAAACCAGAAATGAGTGTATACTCTTGGCTGACTGGAACCATTTCTTGTTGTTCTGGTACTTGATCATCAATTATTTCTTCATCGAGCACCACAACTGGATCTGGAATAATCTGCTCACTCTCTTCTTCTGAGCTAGATATAGGGGCAGAAGCTTGAGGTATCGAGAAAAAGCTATTATATCCAAGAACTCATATAAGTCATAATAAAACAGCGAAACTCAGAGAATTATATACTCAATTTTTTTTATTTTGTAAAAAAGGAATATCTAAAAATAAGAGCATTCCAATAAATAGATATACTACACTTACTAAAATATGATAGCTTCCAAAACTTTGACTTCCTAGACTGGAGCTATTTAAGAGCAGAGAAAACAATATCAAAAATACTGCGTAGCCAAGAGCAAATAGTCTCAGAGCCGTTATATCTCTGAGTCCCCTCCTCTCTGCTGCGTAATCAAGTCTAAATCAGTAAAATTTTCAGATACTATATAATAGATAATAGAGTCCCGTTACAATCCATAAAAAAGAAAGTGTTTGTAGGATAAATCATTCAAGAAGTCAGAGAGTCAAAACAATGAATCAAGCATATATTATGGTGCTTATGGTATTTTTTGAAAGATTTTGAGGCAGCTTAGGAGTACTAGAATTCCTTTCTAGCGTATTTTGAGTCGTCTGTTTCTGACTTCAAAATGAATCTATAATTTGTAGTATCACTCCAGCTACCAAAAAATAATATGCAATAATAGAGAGTGACTCAGCATACTGTTGAGCGTCAAGTAGGAGAGAGAGAGCCACAAAAGCAAATATTCATAAGGCTCCAAGAAAAAATATACGAGTATCACATCTATAGTATATGCTCAATCACATATAAGCCAGTATATATATAAGTGGACTATCAAATCAAGCGAGATAGACTCACAGCAAAACTAATAGAATAATCCCAAGCGTACTTCAAAATACAAGTGGATTGTGTCGAGCCTTATAGTCTGAGTCACACCTAATAGTCTCATGGAGCATATCATAGAGTGGGAGCAATGCTATAGCAAAAAGAGGGAAGATTCAAAGATGGAATGACGTAGATCAGATAAAACTATGTAGAGCTATATATCCTATGAGAGCTCATAGTATTGCAAAATACAGCAGTTTTGAAATCCATGTAAGCATTGTGAGAGTGTGAAAAGAGTAGTAAATTGTATAAATATTGTATTAATTTTCAGAGATATGTAAAAATATATCTTGTAGTGTAAGAGTTTTTTTATATAATCCCTGTAGTTTTTAAGAAGAGTCTTACAAGTGATATTTGTACAAAACTTTCTTCAAAAGCTATCTACGCGCGTTTATAGTAGCAAAAATACAAATTAAAGAGTAGCTTGTGAGTCTTCACAAAATACTCACCTTAGTCTCTCGACATGTTATTTATTTCAAATATACTTGTCTTATGCTGAAAAATATTTCACGCATTTATTTTTTAAATTTTGTAGAATTATGAAAAATTCTAATACAATGCTTTCAAGAGGATTATCAGTAATAACTGTTATTGCTCTTGTATTTGCATTAAACGTATCTGGAGCTCTTGCGGGTTTCTGGAGAACATTTGATGGTATGTCGGATTCTGGAGTTATGAATCCAAGTGAATTCCTCTATGGATATGGAACTGATAACAATTCTTATGGATATGGTTTTGGTTATGGTTACGGAAATGGTGACTTCGATGCTGGTTACATCGTAACTGATGTAAATGGTAATACTATCGCTACTGGTTCTGCTGGTGGTACTGGTGGTTCAACTGGATCAGGAACAACTGGAGACACTACTGGTGGAGATACTAGTGGTGGAACAACTGGTGGATGATCTAACGGAGGAACTACTGGTGGAAACACAGGTGGTACGACTGGTGACAGTGATACTACAGTAGATGAAGATGTTGATGGTGAAGTGGTAGTTATCGATACTGATGGAACTGCTCCTTTCTGTGATACAGGTCTTACATTTGCTTCTTCGTATATCGATACTCTCTATAATCTTGGTATTGTAGTTGGTTACGATGGTACATGTGAATTTAGACCAGAAAATCCTATTACTCGAGCAGAATTCTTGAAAATAGCGCTTCGATCATTTGGTCAAGCTTATACTTCAGAAGATGCTGTATATGAAACATTCCCAGATGTAGAAAATGGTACTTGGGTGGCTAACGCTGTTGGTCGAGCTATGTTCCTTGGACTAGTTGATGGAAATGATGGTATGTTCTACCCAAATGCTTATATCACAAGAGGTGAAGCTATGAAAATACTTATCAATACTGCTGAAATAGCGGTTGACGATAATATCGTAACTTCTTCATCATTCTCTGATGTATCAGGATGGGCTGCTAAATACGTTGAAGCTGCGAGAGATTTAGATATTATCTCTGCAAATGAACTATTTAGACCTATGGATAGCATTACTCGAGCTGAAACTTCAAAAATCGCTGTACGAGGTATTGCTGTAGTTTCTACTATAAACAATTAATCTACATTTAGATTTTAAAAAAGACTGAGAATTAATTCTCAGTCTTTTTTTTGTTTCTTTTTTTCATCAAATAAATAAAAGTACATTGCATTTCTATAATTAATTTATATACTTTTTATATACTCTATTATTGATATAACATATAAACTCAAATACTCCTCTCATATTTCAAGGAAAAAATTGAGAAATTCTCTTACGATGAGATTCTCACACGGAAACTATTTGGGCTTCTCAAAAACAAATTTCTGAGATTTTTTGAATTGATAGAACTGTAGTAAGTCGTCATATAAATAATATATTTAAAGATAGTGAATTAGATAAAAAAATGGTATGTGCATATTTTGCACATACCACTCAACATTGAGCTATTGAATGAAAAAAGAGCAAAATCTGGACTCTTGCGAGGTAGAGAGTTTATCATGAAAGATGCCTATTCATTCATTTGGTTTTTACAGGCATCCTGATATGACTTTAGCTCAAAGATTACTCCTGAAGCACTGACTGTTACAACACTTCTTGCAGCAGAAAGTAATCCAAAAGACAAAGAGAGAATCATCTGACTTATCATTATGCTTCTGAATTAAAAAAAAGACTGAGAAAATCTCAGTCTTTTTTTTGTTTTTTAATACTCACATAATATTCAGAAAACTAACTTTATTTTTAGATACAAATTTGTATAATCTTGACAATTAAACAACTACTTTTTCTTTGCGAAGAGATTATCTATTACATTTTTCTCAAATGGCAAAAAATAAGCAACTCATTTCACTCGTAATTCCTGTATTTAAAGAAGAAAAAAATATTCCTCTATTTTATATTGAAGTAAAAAAAATTTTAAAAAATATTACATCATATAATTTTGAAATAATATTTATAAATGACTGAAGTCCAGATTCATCGTGGTATGAAATCGAAAAACTCTGTATTCTCGATACTGATGTTAAGTGAATTAATCTGAGTCGTAATTTTGGAAAAGAGGTTGCAATGACTGCTGGTATTGAACATGCGAAGGGTGAGGCTGTTATTACGCTTGATGGAGATGGACAACATCCAGTAGAGCAAATACCTAACTTTATCCAAGAATGGGAAGCTTGATATCAAATAGTGTACAATGTTCGTCCAAATATTGCGTGAGCAAATGTACTAAAAAAACTTTCATCTCAACTCTTTTATAAAGTATTTAATGCTATCTCAGAGTTTGAATTTGAGGATAGAACTACTGATTATCGACTCTTAGACAGAGTTGTTGTAAACTATTTTCTAAAATTTTCTGAGCGAAACAGACTCTATAGAGGTATCATCGACTGGCTTGGATTTGATAAAAAAGCTCTTGTTTTTGATGCTCGAGAACGACTTGATAATGGAGACTCAAGTTATAGTTATAAGAAGCTCTGGACTCTCGCTATTAACTCTCTTACCTCATTTAGTATCTTCCCTCTCCGTCTTGTTTGATACTTTGGGTTTTTTATGACTCTTATATCATCAATACTTTTTGTATTTGTAATAATTGATAAATTTACAATAAATCGTTTTTACTTTTCAAATATTGCTGCATTACTTCTTATAAATTCTGCACTGATTTGAATAGTTTTGATGGCTCTCTGACTTATAGCCCTCTATATCGCACGAATCCATGAAGAAGTTCAAGGAAGACCTATGTATATAATTAAGGATTGTAAAAATATAAAATAAAGTTATGAAAATTGTACACATATCACTCTATCCTCCGAAATGACAAATACACTGTAATAAAAGCTGAGTAGCTCCTTATACTAAAAATCTCGCAATGAATATTCCCTATTCTTGAAAAGATAAGGTGTATATTATTGGAGATATTGATCAAAGGACAGAAACATATCAAGAACAAAATATCGAAGTACGGAAAGTATTTTCAAAATGAGTTTTTTTTTATAAAAATATTCTTAAAGAAATTGATAGTATCAAACCTGATGTTGTTCATATTCAACAGGAGTTAGCTCTCTATTGAAATATACTCAGCGCTATTACACTGAGATTTTTACTCATGGCTCTAAAAAAAAGAAATATAAAAACAGTTATTACTTTTCATGGGATTGTTGATGTAGTGAGCATAGATGAAGAATTTATGAAAGAAAATTTCTCAGCACTTCCTATATTTATGGTAAAATTCGCTTTTAAGTTTATTTTTAATCCTCTTATACAATATTCTGATGAAATAATAGTTCATGAAGACCTTTTTAAAAAGAGAATTTTAGAACAATATTATAAAAAAAATTCTGATGATATACATGTGATACATCATGGAATTGAAGATTTTTCTTCAGAAATAATTTCTCAAGAAGATGCAAGAAATACACTATGAATATCACAACAAAAAAAAGTATTCCTTTTCATGTGATTCATAACTGGATACAAATGAATAGATTTACTCATCGATTGAGTCGCAAAATACAAGCAGGAAAATGATGATGATTTTATTCTCTACATACTTTGAGCGCATCACCCAAAACTTAAAGATGATGAAAACTATAAAAATGAATATTCAAGACTCAAAAATAAAGCTCTTACACAACTCTGAGACAATGTAGATTGGCAAGAGTGATTTGTAGATGCTGCTAAAATGGCACTCTACTATCCTGCAAGTGATGTCGTTCTCTTCCCATATACTCGAAGTATTTCATCAAGTGGACCTATGGCTCTCTCTATTTGATACAATGTACCTTTTCTTGCAAGTGATGTATTTACTGAAAGTATTGATGATGAGAATCTTCTCTTTGAAAAGTCTCCAGATTGACTCAGTAAAAAACTTAGATTTTTCTTTGAGCATCAAGATGAATATGCTCAAATTATTTCAAAAATGAGAAATGAAAGATTATGGACAGAAATAGGAAAAGAAACTTATAAAATATATATTTAAAAATGAAAACAGCATTTATCATAGTATCATACAATTCGTCAGAAGATATTCAAAAATTATCAGAATCAATTGAGAAGCAAATTATGAAACCTGACATGCTAATAATTGTGGATAATCAGTGAACACTCGAAGAAAGAAATAAGTTAAAAATTATAGCTAAAAAATATTGATTTAAATTAATTCTTTCTGACAAAAATTGATGATTTGCATATTGATGTAATATTTGAATTAAAAATGCTTTCGAACTTTGAGCTACACACATTTGATTAATTAATCCTGATGCGATACTTAAGGATGTTTTATATTTAAAAAAAATAGAAGAAGAATTCTTGAAATGAAAATATTCAATTTTTTGAACTTATGTAAGAAACATTGAATCAAAAGAAATAGAATTTTGATGAGCAAAATTATGATTTTTTACACTTTATCCTCATATAATTCACAGATGAGAAATGTATGTAGATAATGAAAGAGATATTGAAGAAACAACTTATGCTACAGGTTCATCATTATTTTTTACAAAAGAACTATATATTAGTGTTTGATGATTAGATGAGTCTTACTTTATGTATTTTGAAGAGACAGATTTTTGTCTTAGAGCTAAAAAAAAGTGATATAAAATATGAATATTGCCATCAACATTCATAGATCATAATACAAGTAGTAGTGTTGGTAGAATGAGTTGGTTTTATGTAAAGTATATGATAAGAAATTTCTTAAAATTTGCTTTAAATCAAGCAAAATGGTATCAAATCCCTTGATTTATAATAGTATATTCCTTCTTTTGGGTACCTTGATTTTTATATAAATATAACTTACTAAAAAAATGAAAATAAAAAATTTAATAATTTGAGCATGAATATCATGAATTGTAATAGCTCAAAGATTAGCAGAAAAGTGAGAAGAGGTATTAATAATAGAAAAAAGAAATCATATCTGATGAAATTGTTATGATTATTTTGATAAAAATTGAATTTTAATACACAAATATTGACCTCATATTTTTCATACTGATATTGAAGAAGTTTGGCATTATTTGAATAAATTCACAGAATTTACTAACTTCCAACATAAAGTATTAGCATCTGTTGATTCAAATCTAATACCAGTACCTTTTAATTTCAATTCAATACAAAAAACTTTTCCTAAAGAATTAGCAAAAAATATAGAATCATCATTATTAAAATTTTATGAATATTGAAGTAAAGTATCAATAACCGAATTAAGAGAAAAAGCAAAAAAAGAGGAAAATAAAGATTTGAAATTTATAGCTGATTATATTTATGAAAAAGTATTTAAAAATTATACAGTTAAACAATGGTGAATTAGTGCAAATGATATAAATGATAATATATTAAAACGAGTTCCGGTAGTTATGAGTAAAGATAATAGATATTTTCCAAATAATAAGTATCAGTGAATGCCAGTTAATTGATACACAAATATGATGAATGAAATGATTTCATCAAAATTAATTAAAGTTATTTTAAATGCAGATTATAAGGATTTAATTAAAGAAATTAAATTTGATAAAATGTTTTTCACTGGACCTATTGATGAATATTTTGAATATAAATATGGTAAGTTAGATTATAGAAAAACATTGTACAAATTAGAAGAATATGATAAAAATTCTTTTCAAGAAAATATTGTTATCAATTATCCTAATGATTATGAATACACTAGAATCACTGAGTTTAAAAAATTTTACCCGAATTCACCAACTTTCTGAATTAATAAAACTGTTATTTGTAAAGAATTACCGTGAGTTTGAAATATAGATGCATACCCAGTTGAAACTAGTAATAATTTAGAAATATTAGAAATGTATCAAAAAGACGCATCAAAATTAGATAATATTTGTTTTTTGTGAAGACTAGCAAATTATAAATATATGGATATGGACAAAACAATAAAAAATGCTTTAGATATAAAACTATAATAATGAATTTAATAATTAATAAAAGTACCAGTATATACATATTGGCACCTGCATGAGTGGCTACTTGAGGACCAGAATTATTACACCAATTAAGCTTTAAAATAAAAAAAATATTGTGACATGAAAAAGTATTTATTTATTATATGGATATAAAGGAGGACTGAGTTTTAACTAATGAAAATTATAAACAATACTGAGTTAAAATAAGTAAAAATATCCAAGATGATGAAGATAATATATTAATAGTTCCAGAAATTTATACCAAAGAATTAAAAAAATATAATAATATTAGAAAAGTTATATGGTGGTTAAGTATAGATAATTATTATTTTAACATAAATTTATTTTATACAATATTAAATAAAGTTATCTTAGAGTTTTTTAATTCACAACAATATTTTGGATTTAATAAAAACTTTAGTAAGTGAATATTACATTTTGTTCAATCAGAATACGCTAATAATCATCTAAAAAATAAATGAATAATTGAGAGTAATATTTTTTCACTTTCAGATTATCTAAATAGTGATTTTTTAAAAAATGAATTTATATCTAGTAAAAAAGAAAATATCGTCGCTTATAATCCAAAAAAATGATATAAATTCACAAAAAAGATAATTGATTATTCAATAGAAAATTGATCAAATTTAAAATTTATTCCTATAGTTAATATGTCTAGAAATGAGGTAATAGAATTATTAAAAGTCTCAAAAATTTACATAGATTTATGATATTTTCCTTGAAAAGATAGAATCCCAAGAGAAGCATCAATATTGTGATGTTTAATACTTATATCAAATATGTGAAGTTGAAATTACTTTCAAGATTTTTGAATTGATAATAAATTTAAAATTAAAAAATTAAAAAAATTCAAAGATATATTTTTGAAAATAGAAAATTTAATTCTAAATTATGAAGAAAATTTAGAACTGCAAAAGAATTACAGAAATATTATACAAAAAGAAGAATTCATATTCGACAATTCAATCAAAAATATATTTAAAATCCATAATTAATTATAATGTATATCCAAATTATTTTTTTGGCAATAATTTTTCTCATTTTTTTTAATCTGACTCCATCCTGATGAGATGCTGTATTTCCAATTGTATGAAACTCATTTAAATTAGTTGAAAATTCATATCTATTTATTTGGAGTGATTGAATTTTATGATCAGTCAATATGCTAAATAATATAAGATGATTATTACCATTCATTACTTCAAACCTCAACCTCTTTAATTTTAATTTTTATTTATTTATTATTTGATATTTGGGTTGGCTTTTAACCTATCTATCTTTAAAAAAGTTATTCTCTATAAATGACAATAAGTGATGTATTTTTATGGCAATTTTGTCACTGTTTTTTATAGTAAATCCTATTACAGTTTGACAATATTGACATTATCTAATATTACAATGATTTTTTCTATACATATTTATAATTGTAATGTACTATTACTATTTAATTGATCCAAAAAAAAATTATTTATATTGATTGTTTTTTTGTTTAGCACTTCCTTTCTTATGACAACCTCATAATTATTATAATATAATTTTATTATGTATATTTTTATGAATTTTCACATTATATTACAAAAAGATAAAATTTAAAGAATATCTTATAAAAAATTTTAATATTTTATTTTTAGTATTACTAATTTTTTCAGGTTCTATTTTTTTATTTTTTAGTACTATACCAAACGATTTAACCTCTTCAATCTCATGATTTGATTGATGAGAACCTAATATGGTTTGGAGTTGATATCAATGAATAATTAATACCTTTACTTTCAAGAAATCTAGTTTTTGAGGTTATAATTATTTATTAACAATATTTTTCTCAATTAATGTATATTTATTCTTTGTTATTATTTTTAACTTAAATAAAAGAGAAAATAAATTTTGGTATATCGTATTTTGTATATTAATATCATTATCATTTATTTGAAATAATCCATTACTTCAAAATAATAGTTTAAAGTTTTATATATATAAATTTATTCCTCATTTAAGAGTTGATGTATCATATTTATTATTAATAATTATTCCTTTATTTATTTTATGAATAGCATACATTTATAAAAATAAAAAAATCTCTCAAACTTTGATTTGTATACTTTTAATTGTTCAAATTTCTATATCAACATTTCTATTGTTTGAAAGAAATAATCAAGAGAAAAATTCAATTAATATTAATGAATACTCAAATTTTCAGAATTTTATTAACAGTAAATTAGCCACTAATAATGGATTTAGCACTGTTTTATTTTGGCCTTTATGAGTAACTTATAATCTACCTTGAATTGAACAATCAATTTATCCTACTCTTGTCACTTCTCAGTTTGAAAACAAAGATTTATTGCATTGGAATTTTTTAGAAATTGCACTTTCAGACACTTGAAAATTTATAAGTAATAATATAAACTCTGAAAAAAATAAACTTAATATAGAAAATACTACAATTAATTACATTGTATGCTTCAATAAAATAATTAATTGTAATTGATTAATTAAATTGAATAAATTCGATATTATTTGAATTTATAAAGATATATTCATATTTGAAAGAAATATTAAAACTCCTTTAATTCTTTCAAAAAATGCTAATTTTTCAAAAATAAACCCAACGAGTTACAAAATAAACTTAAACTTAGGTTGAAAAAATAATGATTTATACTTTTTAGAATCTTTTCATCCAAATTGGAAAATATACTTAGAACCGTTCAAAAAAAATAACTGTAATGAAAAATACTCTTACTATTTAGCTAAATACAATGTTACAGAATGTTGAATGAAATCTAATTTATTTAGTTGATGAGATATACTTAAATTAATTCAAAAACCTGTATTTGATGAAAGTCATCAAAAAGTTTTTGATTATGCAAATAAATGGACAATTGATAAAGAGTTTATCATAAAAAATTATTCTAAAGAATATTATAGAATTAATCAAGATTGAAGTATTGATATACTTTTAAGTATGTATTTTAAACCTCAAAGCTATTTTTATTTATGAATATTGTTAACTTGAATTACAATGTTATTAATTATGTGATTTTTAATATTTTCTAAAATTAAAAAATTTAAATAATGATAATGAAACAAAAAATAATCATAACATGATGAGCTTGATTTATAGGATCAAATTTTCTAAATACATATGTTTTAAAATTTCCAGAAATAGATTTTATTAATCTTGATGCTCTAACTTATGCTTGAAATCTAAAAAAGATAGATGAATCAGTAAAAATATCTCCAAATTATTATTTTGAAAAAGTAGATATAACTGATATTGAAGCTTTAAAACAAATATATATAAAATATAAACCTACAGATATTATTCATTTTGCAGCAGAGAGCCATGTGGATAACTCAATTAAAAATCCACTCTTATTTACACAAGTGAATATTATTGGGACACAAAACTTACTAGATTTGCATAGAGAGTTTGAAATGGATAGATTTCATTATGTTTCTACTGATGAAGTATATGGAGACATACCAGATACAGGATATTTTACTGAAGAAACGCATTTAGAACCATCATCACCCTACTCTGTCAGTAAAGCTGGATGAGATATGCTCACACAAGCTTATGGAAGAACATTTTGAATCAATTATAGTATTAGTAGATGTTCTAATAATTATGGGAAAAATCAAAATTTCATATCTCTCATACCTTTATTTATTTCAAAAATACAAAAAAATGAACAAGTACCTTTGTATGGAGACGGAAGTAATATACGTGACTGGCTCTATGTAGAGGATCATTGTGATGCTATTTGGCAAATATTTAGAGAATGAAAAAATGGATCCATTTATAACGTTGGTGGAAATAATGAATATACAAATTTGGAAATTACAAAAATAATTCTCAGTGAACTCTGAAAAGATGATTCTCTCATAAGTTTTGTAGCAGATAGACCTGGACATGACCTACGGTACGCAATAGATGCCTCAAAAATGAAAAAAGAACTCTGATGGGAACCAAAAGTTGCATTTCCTGAAGGAATCAAAAAAACTATTTGATATTATTCTCTCTAATTACAATCATATGAAATGAATTATTCTTGCAGGAGGAAGTGGAACCAGACTCTACCCTATCACAAAAGCTATATCAAAACAACTCATGCCTATTTATGATAAACCCATGATTTATTATCCCCTATCAGTGCTTATGATAGCTGGGATACAAGACATACTAATCATTACAACTCATGAAGATCAAAGTGGATTTGTGAGATTATTATGAGATGGAAGTCAATGGTGAATATCAATTTGTTATGAAATCCAACCTAGTCCAGATGGTCTGGCTCAGGCATTTATAATCTGAGAAGATTTTATATGAAGTGATGATGTTTGTCTCGTCCTGTGAGATAATCTGTTTTATGGAACTGGATTCTCAAAACTCTTACATTCAAGTATTCAAAAAGTACAGGAAGAAAAAAGCTCTGTCGTATTTTGATACGAAGTTTCTGATCCAGAAAGATATGGAGTGGTTGAATTTGATAATCAAATGAACGCTCTTTCCATCGAAGAAAAACCAAAAAATCCAAAAAGTAATTTCGCGGTAGTTTGACTCTATTTTTATACAAATGACGTAGTACAAATAGCAAAAGATATCAAACCGAGTGAACGATGAGAACTTGAAATCACGAGCATAAATGAAGTATATTTAGCACGAAAAAAGTTAAAAGTAGAGGTTATGAATCGTGGTTATGCTTGGCTTGATACAGGTACCCACGAAAGTATGCTTGAAGCAAGTAATTTTATAGAAATTATTGAAAAAAGGCAAGGTCTTAAAATATCTTGTCCTGAAGAAATAGCTTGGACGAATGCTTGGATTAGTGATGCTGAGTTAGAAGCATTAGCTCTCCCTCTTAAAAAGTCTAATTATTGAAAATATTTATTAAAAAGAATAGGAAAAAATGTTTAATTTCACCAAAACTGACATTGATTGACTTATCATTGTGGAACCTCAAATTTTTTGAGACGAAAGATGATTTTTTATGGAAACATATTCAAAAAAAGAATTTCAAAATGCAGGTATTGATTGTGACTTTGTACAAGATAATCATAGTAAATCTAAGGCTTGAGTATTACGAGGTTTACATTTTCAGACTCAAAATACGCAGGCTAAACTAGTAAGAGTTATTTCATGAAGAGTATATGATGTAGCTGTAGATCTACGTAAAGATTCAAACTCCTATTGAAAATGGTTTGGTATAGTCTTATCTGCTGAGAATAAAAAGCAGTTATTTATCCCCCAGTGATTTGCACATGGTTTTGTAACCCTTGAAGATAACACTGAGTTTGTATATAAATGTGATAATTATTATATGCCTGAGAATGAAGGAGGGATAATCTATAACGATAGTACACTCGCTATAGATTGGACACAACACTACAATGGTGAACTATTTATTTCAAAAAAAGATACTGAAAATGTAAGTTTTGAAGAATTTGATACTCCTAATATATTTTAAATGAAACGCATACTCATTACAGGAGCTGCTTGAATGCTCGCACATGATTTTATGAAATATTATGTTTGAGATGATGAAATAATATCATTTTCAAGTGCAGAACTTGATATAACTAATTATAAAATGTTAGAAGAAACTATATCTAATTATATTCCTGATCTCATTATTAATTTTGCAGCTTACACCAAGGTGGATGATGCTGAAGATATTGGAACTAAAATGAATTTTGACGTCAATACTTTGTGAGTAAGCTACCTTGCACAGTTAACAAAGAAATATAAATCTGATTTTATCACATTTTCAACTGACTATGTTTTTGATGGTTTGAGTAAAGCAGGATACACAGAAAATGATACTTGCAATCCCATAAATAATTATGGAATGGCAAAATACTTATGAGAAAAAATATCAATAAAAGAAAATGAACATACAATAATTATTAGAACGAGTTGGCTGTATGGTGGATGAAAGCAATATAAGAATTTTGTAAACACGATGCTACATCTCTCTTCAAATAAGCAAGAACTCACAGTTGTGAGTGATCAATATGGAATTCCTACATCATGTAAAGACTTATGTCTCGCTCTCTATGAAATCATTTCCCATTTAGATATCTACAGAGCAAAAATATTTCATTTTTCAAATAGTGCTGAGTCTCCTATAAGTTGGTTTGATTTTACAGAAAAAATAATTCGGCTGAGTAATAGCTCATGTATAGTAATGCCCTGCAATTCTTCATTTTATAAGATGAAAGCTAAAAGACCTCAAAATAGTATGATCATAAATAATAGCAATATACAACTCCAAAATTGGATACCTGCTCTTGAAGAATATATTACTCAAAATTCATAAATGAATAAAAACGCATACCTCATATTTTCAATATTATTCATAATATTTTTTCTTGGACTTTCATTTATATCTCCAGGGTGAATCTATGTTCTTGATTTCGTAGTTACTCCTTTTACTACTTGGCAAAACTTTTTTTCCACTACACTACAGTGGCAAATACTAGATATAGTAAATTATTTCTTTTGAAATGAAGTAACTTCTAAGCTCTATTATCTCTTTGTATTTGTTTTATGACTTTTCACTGCATCAAAGCTCTGAAAACAATTATACGTACTGCTGAATTCTCCTAAAAATAAGCTCTGGATATATCAGGCAATCACAGCACTATTTTTGCTCTGTAATCCATGGACCTATGAAAGACTCGTGACTCAACCATGAATCGCTGTAGGGATGTTTGCGATGTGACTCTGAATCTCATATCTAATAGAAAATATATTTGAAACAAAGAAATATTCGCTTTTATGGGCAAGTATTTCATTTGCTTTTGCATTTATGCTCTTCCCACATGCAAGTGTGATGATACTCCTTATATGAATCGTGTACATTGCCCTCTATTATAAAACTGTAGCATGGAAATATTATTTCATTGCTCCTCTCATAATTATATGACTCAATGCGAATTGGATTATTGGAAGTTTATTTTTTGGAGCTGAATTAGGGACTAATTATGCTGCAAGTTTTAATAGATGAGACATAGAAGTATTTGTTTGAAATAGTCTCTCAAATTTGTGAGTAGATATTACTCATCTGCTTCTCTATGGATTTTGGGGTGAGAAATATCATATCCTGACTCCTGACAAATTTAATGAATATTGGTATGTTTTTGGAATTATTGCTCTTTGTATTATTGTGTATGGAAATGTAAAACTCTATATGTTTAATAAGAGATTTTTTGTATTTTTAAATATTGTAGGTTTTTTTAGTTTCGTGCTGGCTCTAGGAATAGCATCTCCTATTTTTGGATGATTGAGTAACTGGCTTTACGCAAATATACCTGGATATATCTGAATGCGTGAGCCACAAAAGTGGCTCTGAGTTACGATGCTCTGTTACACCATATTTTTTGTTTTCTCAATCGATGATCTCTGGAAAAGATTTCCATTAATATGAAAATATATGCTTTTATTTATAGTATTTGTACTTATGAATACATGGAACCCTATGAATTTATTTTGATATCAAAAACAACTATATTGAATTACTATCCCAAGTGAATATAGAGATACCGCTCTAAAACAGTATAATACAGATCCTAAATCAAAATACTTACTACTTCCATGGCATACTTATATGGGCTGCTCTTGGTCAAGATGAAAAAATATATTATCTCAGCAAACTAATTATTTTTATCCATTGCAAACCATCGTAGCTGATAATATAGAAATTGCGCAAAAGTATTCAAATAGTAGCTCACCAACTTCTCAGAATGTTGAAAAATATTTACAAAATAAGGATATCAGTTTACTCCAAGAAGAAAATATAAGCTATATAATCTATCAAAAGGATTGTGCTGATGCAAGTAAGTATATATTTTTAGCAGAAAACCCAGAATTATATATGCCAGTAGAAGAAAATAATTTCGTGAATATATACCAAATAAACTATGAATAACTATCTCAACATACTTCTGATTTCAGGAAGCTGAATCCTTGCAGGGCTTATAAATTATTCGTATCATCCTTTGATGCTCCAATTTTTGAGTTTAGAAGATTTTTGAACCTTTTGAAGTTTAGTTGGTATTTTCAATTTACTCTGAGTCTTACTGGTAGGACTTGATTTCTTTTTTACAAAAAGTTTTAGTAAAAAAATAAATCAAAAAGAAACGCTTAAATTCGAGTTTTATTCAACTTTTCTGTGACTCTTAATTTTATGAGTTATATCTTATGTATTTTTCATATTACTCAGTCCTACGATCGCGCGATTTTTGAATATAGAAAATGTATGACTCTTATATATAACTTGATTTACACTGGTAACAAGTTTTATTTCAGTGAATATTTGAGCGATGCTCAAATCTATGAAAGCATTTAAACTTATATCTATTCAACAAGTATTATCTCCAGTTATAAAACTGTTACTCGGAATATTATTTTTGTATATCTGACTCAGAGTTTCAGGCGCTCTTTTGTGATTTGTACTTTCATGATTTATCCCACTCATCATTTGATATTTTTATATTTCAAAAAAACTTGCGAAATATGAGAGTAAGGGGGATAAACTAGAACTACGAAGAGAACTTATCAAAAATAGATGAGAAATATTTCATTTTTTTCTTATGAGTTTTGTATTTGCATTTTTTATGAATATAGATGTGATTCTTGCTAAAAATCTCTTTAGTTGAGAACTCAGTGGTATCTACGCTGCCATAACGGTTCTCTGAAAATTTCTTATATTCTTACTTCTCTCTATAGAGACCGTATATTTTGGTCAAATAATGGAGCACGAACAATCAAGCACTCCAAGAGCGCTTATCAAAAATCCTCTCATCCTTATAACTATCACTATTATTTGAGCTCTCTTGTTTAATCTCGTATTTGGGAAGTTTATTTTATGAGTTTTGAAACCTGAACTCGCAAATTATTCAAATCTGTATATGTTGACACTCGTATATTACTCATTTGTTGCCTATATAAGTTTTAGTATGAAAGTACTCGTTGGATGGAAGTATTATAAAATCATTTATACACTCCTTGGATTCGGTATTATTGCTCTTGTAGTACTCTATACTTTAGACATAAGTTCTCTGTATCAGTATATTTCACTTTTTATTATCTTATGAGTGACTAGTACAATAACAAGCCTCTGACTTCTCGCGTACAATTTGAAATTAGCTAAAAAATAATCATGAAAACTCTTCTTCTCACAGGTGGAACCTGATACATCTGATCACATTGTGCTGTTGACGCAATACAGGCTGGATACACCATAATTATTTTAGACAATCTTGCGAATTCATCTCGTGAGGTTCTCACAGCAATAGAACAAATTGTAGCCTCATCTTCCCTTTCCAAGGGAAGAATTGAGAAGAGTTCTTGAATAAAATTCTATCAGTGAGATATCAGAAATAGTGCAGATATAGAGCAAGTATTTGCTGAAAATAGTATTGATGCAGTTCTCCACTTTGCTGGGCTCAAGGCTGTGTGAGAAAGTACACAGAAACCGTTTGAATATTATGAAAATAATGTCGTTGGGACGATGAATCTCTTACAAGTTATGCAAAATCATAGCTGCAAGGATATTATATTCTCAAGTTCAGCAACCGTCTATAATCCCCTTGAAGTTCCTCCATTTAGCGAAGAGTCTCAAACTGGAAACACATCCAATCCTTATGGAACGACAAAATTTATAATAGAAAATATGCTCAGAGATGTGGCACTTCATTTGAATTTCAGAGTCGCTAATTTGAGATATTTTAATCCAATCGGAGCTCATAGCTCATGACGCATAGGAGAGAATCCAAATGATATTCCGAATAATCTACTTCCCTATCTCATGAAAGTGGCATCATGAGAACTCGAGACGCTCAGTATCTATGGGAATGATTATCAAACACTTGATGGGACTGGAGTAAGAGACTATATCCACGTGAGTGACCTATCTGCATGACACCTTGCGGCTTTGAAATGGCTCCAAAAACAAGATAGTATAGGTATTTTTGAAAGCTTTAATCTCGGAACCTGAGTCGGGACTTCCGTCCTTGAAATGGTTCATATGACACAAGATATCACCTGAAAAAAATTCAATTATACAATTACAAAGCGAAGAAGCTGAGATATTGCCAGTGCGTATTGCAATCCAGACAAGGCTCATGAAATTCTCTGATGGAAAGCAAGTAAAAGTGTGAAACAAGCAATTGCTGATAGTTGGATATACATATCTCATAAAAATGTATAAGCCTATTGAACTTATCACAAAAAAAAGTATTCTATAGCCAAAATATAACAAATTAGTATTCATGAAACTTACAATTTTTGGAACTGGATATGCTGGACTCGTTTCGGGAACCTGTCTCGCACAGGTCGGACACGATGTGCTGTGTATAGATATAGATGCCAGTAAAATAGACCAACTCAATAATGGAGAAATTCCTATTTATGAACCGGGACTTGCTGAACTCGTAGAACGTAATGTCAAAGCTGGCAGACTGAGATTTTCGACGAATGCTGTAGAATGAATCAAGCACGGGATTGCTATTTTTAATGCGGTTGGAACTCCTCCAGATAGAGAAAATGCCAACAAAGCTGATCTCAAATATGTGCAAGCAGTAGCTGAAACCTTTGGGCAAAATATCACTGAATACAAAGTATTTATTAATAAATCAACCGTCCCTGTTGGAACAGGAAAAATGTGTGAAGAAATCATCAAACGAGCTATATACGCTCGGGAAAAAGATACTGAATTTGATGTTGCCTCTAATCCAGAATTTCTGCGAGAAGGAACTGCTGTACAAGATTTTCTCTCTCCAGATAGAATTGTTCTTGGTTCAAGTACGGCGCGAGCTAAAAAAATACTTGATGAAATATACAGGCCTTTTGAACGAACACATACACAGATTCTTCATACTGATATTCCAAGCGCTGAACTCATTAAGTATGCAGCTAACTGTTTCCTTGCGACAAAAATATCATTTATAAATGATATCGCAAATTTCTCAGAACTCGCAGGAGCAAATATCACTGATATTGCAGCGTGACTTGGGATGGATCCAAGAATTGGGAGAAATTTCCTCTCTGCTGGACTTGGATATGGAGGGAGTTGTCTTCCAAAAGACGTCAAAGCACTCATTGAAACAGGAAAAGAGTACTGATACGAGTTCCAGGTTATTGGCAGTGCTGATAAAGTAAATGAAGCACAGAAAAAGATAGCCGTTCAAAAACTCACTCATAAGTTAGGAAGTCTCTCAGGAAAGACGATATCAATTTGGGGGCTTGCTTTTAAACCAGAAACGGATGATGTTCGAGAAGCTGTCAGTATGACCGTTATAGATGATTTACTGGAAGGATGAGTCGAGCAAATTCGAGTATTTGATCCCGTTGCCATGGAGTCAATGAAATTCTTTGGAAATAGAAGTGACAAAGTCATATATTGTGAATCTAATTATGAAACCCTCGAAGACTCGGATGCGCTCATGCTCCTGACTGAATGGGATGAGTTCTTTGCTCCTGACTGGAAATCTATGAAAAAATCTATGCGATGAAATCTGATTCTCGACGGACGAAATATCTGGCATAAAAATATTGTCGAAGACTATGGATTTGAATATATTATGATAGGAAGATAATGATTGGAATAGTTCTCGCACTCGCGGTTGCATTTTTGAAGTCACTGGGAGAATTGGCTTGAAAATCATATACAGATATTCAAAAAGTAGACTCACTGGATGAATATTCACTTGCTTGGGGAACCAGGCTTTTTTCATTTATTGTTCTCATCCCCTTTGTATTTTTTATAGATTTTAGTGGTTTAGACCTAAAATTTCTGGCTATTCTGCTATGAAGTTCACTCATAAATGCTATAACCACTATTACGGCACTCAAAGCAGTGAAATACTGAGACCTCTCTCTCGTCTCCCCTCTTACAGCACTCACTATCCCATTTTTGTTTATCACTTGATTTATCATCACCTGAGAGCTTGCAAATATGTATGGAGCGCTCTGAGTAGCTATCATTTTCATAGGAACATATTTTCTTAATATTCAAGAAATCAGAGGATGATTCTTCGCTCCAATACGGGCGCTCTATGAAAATCTCTGAGCAAGATATATGCTTGTAACCGCAGTACTTTGGAGTGTGAGTGCTCCACTTGATAAACTCTGAGTTTTACAAGTTGGAGCTATAGGATGGATGCTGCTTACTAATGCAGTAATTTCCATTGTATTTGTAGGAATTATGCTTGTTTTATGAAAAAGTATGAATCCAAGATTTATGTTTCAGTCAAAAAATCTAAAAAAAATAGGAGCACTCAGTATTCTCGGTGGACTGTGATCTTTTCTTCAAATGCTGGCACTTAAATTCACCCTCGTTATTTATGTTATTGCGCTTAAAAGAGCCAGTGGTATTTTTAGTGTATTTCTATGATATTTCATCTACAAGGAAAAAAATATTCTTGCCAAATTTATCGCTGCTTCAATAATGCTTGCGTGAGTGCTCATAATTAGTATACTCTGAAATATATAACTTGACTAAGTTAATTTAGAAATTATTATAATAGTATTACTTATAAGAATAATATATGACACTCTCTAAAACTATACATGGACCAATCGACTTAAGTGCTAACAATAGAACAATAGGAACCTGTTGTTATTGAGCAATAGAAGTTTCTTGAATCCCACAAGCTGTAAAGCAAGATGATGAAACATCACTTGAACTATTAAAACAATTACTGCTTTGAGAAGCTAGCTTAAATGATACTAAAAAACTTGTGAGTCATATATTATCTGCAAATTATCCACTCGATGCATATTCTCAAAAACGAGAGGGGATAAATGGATTAATTAGAACGGAACAACTAGTTACCATTTCAACAATCAACCAAGAGACTTGAGAAATAGAATATATCTGTAGATCAAGACCTGAAGAAATATGAGTGAATACCCCTTGAAAATTAGATCCAGGAGTTTTATCGCACGGGTGAATCGACCAAGCAGGTGTAGTAAATGCATGGAGGTATGTTGCAGACAAGCTTGGAAAAAACGATAACACACTGACACCAGAAGAATACGAAAACTATCTTAGTAATAATCCTTTTCCAGAAAATACTTCAATAGTTACTGCTGGTCACTTTATACTTGCAAATGGAAGTAATGCACGAAATAAATGAAAAGACCCTGAAAAATACACACAAAGAACTTCATGACTTTTTACGGTAAGAACTGCTGTAATGCAATCAGTTGATTATAATGAAATAATCGAAAGACAAAAAGTACAAAGTAATATAGATTATACCAGCGTATCATTAGCTCAATGAACGGACACTTCTGATTTTTCTCCTAAGCATTGAGCTGTTCATGACTTACTCAGTGGTATATTGAATCAAATTGATGCTCTATTAGGAGATTAAACATTGATTTCGTTGGAAGAATAGTAATAATACAGCTATTGTTTTTTTAAATAAAATATTTTATGAAACTTATCATCCAAGTCCCTTGTTTTAACGAAGAAAAAACATTGGCATCAGTTCTCTCAGAGCTTCCAACTCAGATTGACGGAATTGATATTATCGAAACGATGATTATTGATGATGGGTCATCAGATAAGACCATTGAAATAGCAAATCAATACAAAGTTGATTATATCATCAAACATAGAGGAAACAAAGGACTTGGAAATGCTTTTCGTTCAGGAGTCGAAAAGGCACTTCGTGAGTGAGCTGATATCCTTGTAAATACTGATGGGGATAATCAATATCCTGGAAAATTTATTCCTGATCTAGTAGCTCCAATCGTTGAAGGACGCTCTGACTTTGTGATGGGAAACAGACAAACAAAAGATATTCAACATTTTTCTCCGATTAAAAAATTCTTCCAGTGGCTTGGAAGTCTTATGGTTCGTTTTCTCTCAGGAACCAAAGTACCAGATTCAGTAAGTGGTTTTCGTGCTTATTCACGAGAAGCTCTTCTCAAACTTAACGTGACTTCTGATTTTTCTTATGCGGTAGATACACTGGTACAAGCTGGAAGTAAAAAAATTAAGATAGATTATATCCCGATGACGACCAATAAACCAACTCGTCCATCGAGACTTTTCAAGAATATTTGGCAACATATGTACAAGACCCTCTCAATATTACTAAGAGTCTATGCGATGTATCACCCTCTCAGACTTTTTGTGAGTCTTGCAAGTGTATTTTTTGTACTTGGGCTTCTTGGTATGATACGTTTTTCTTATTTTTACTTCACTGTAAGCGGACCAACAGGACATATACAGTCTCTTATCGTTTCAGGAGCCTTTCTCACGATAGCAACTATATTTTTTGCCCTTGGTATCATCGGAGATCTCATTTCAAAAAATAGACGACTTATAGAGGATAATCTCTATTTCACCAAAAAAGTATACTTCGATAAAAAATAAATTACAAAAAATCTCTCAAAATTGAGAGATTTTTTTTGCATTCATATATTTATGGTACAATATGTTTATGGTTGAAAGAATGAAAACATCACCTGCTAAGACGAATCAAAAACTTAATCCTAATTCAGAGGTTAGTTCCAACGTTCAACGCGTACTAAATATTGATTTAGAAAGAGATAGGATTTATTCTGCCAGAATATCTCAAATTGGAATCCCTATAGATCCAAGTTGAGAATATTATAGATTTTTATGAGAACTTCTAGAAGCTGAAAATCAGAGTTTAGCACGAAGTTTTAATTGTTTCGGGCTACAAAAAAACGGATGAAAAATTTTATGAAATCTTTTCAGTTTACCTGTAAATTATTGACTCATGAATGATATATCTAAAAATAAAAAAATTCAAGTCGACGAGAAATATCCATATCCTAACAGATTGACAAAAAAATCATCAGAACAAGTGAAAAAACAAATACAATGAATAACGCAATTTCCTCTTTTTACCTATGAATGAAAAAGTATTCAGGAGTTATTGTGTGGGGCAAATTGCACTCAAACCTTTTGGGATTTTGCTATCACTTGCTTAAAAAATTGAATTCAACTCAAAGCTTAGTTTATTTCTAATCGTTGAAATAATGCTTCTCATTTCTGTGTAATCTTGAATATTTCTTGTTTTTCTTGAAGAAAAGCGAGTTTTCCTGATAGTAATAATTCATTATAGTCTTCTAAGCCAAGTTTTATAAACAATTCAGACATTTTCTCTGGAAAAAATGCGTAGAGAGAAAGTCCAACTTGTCTGAGTCATTCAGCGAGCGTATAGAGTACTTCTCTTGTGCCTTCTTCATCTTCTTTTATCATTTTCCAAGGTTCTTTTTCATCTGCAAATTTATTGAGCATATCAAGAAATGCAAAACTCGTATCGAGAGCTGATTTGAGATTGTACTCATTCATTCTGAGTTTTACCATATGAGCGTAGCTTGCCATTCAGGTTGATGAAAGATTGAGTGTTTCTCTATTGACTTGTTCATCAGCATTTCACATATCTGGAGCAGCATATCACTCTGCTTCTACTTGGGTATTATGTAATCCAGTATCAAGGATTCCAGATTTTTCAGTGAGTTTCAGAGCAAGTACTACGACTCTATTCACAAGATTTCCAAAATTATTTGCGAGTTTAGAGTTGTACGTGAGGATTGCCTGTTTTTGATCAAAATCTCCATCCTGACCAATATTAAAAGTTGAAAGTAAATAAAGAGTGAGCATTTCTTTAGAATATGTCTCAGAAAACTCCACAGGGTCTATAGCATTTCCAAGAGATTTTGATATTTTTTGTCCATCGACCGTAAAAAATCAAGTAGTGAGAATATTTTCAGGGAGATCATATCAAGCTGACATAAGCATAGCTGGCCAATAAATTGCATGGAAGCGTATGATATCTTTTCATACTACATGTAGGTCTGCTGGCCAAAAATCTTCGTCACCATTTTGACAAACTGTGATATAATTAAAAAGAGCATCATACCAAACATAACTTACTTGCGACTCATCAAATGGAAGCTTAATCCCAAATTTATTGGTTTCTCGACTGACAGAAAAATCCTCAAGTCCACGTTTTGTAAACGCAATAACTTCATTAAATCTATCTTGAGGCATGACAAACTCAGGATTCTTTGCATAAAAATCTTCAAGTTGCTGTTGATACTTCGAGAGTTTGAAAAAATAATTTTTTTCTTTAATGAGATCTGGAGCTTTTAAGTGGTCTGGACAAACTAAGACTCCATCTCTTTCAATCAGGTCATCATCTTTTTTAAAGGCTTCACATCCAACACAATATTTTCCTTCATATTCTCCCTGATAGATATCTCAGGCATCAAAGCTCTTTTGGAGTACTTCTCTCACAAGTTCATGATGTCGAGGCTCAGTCGTACGAATAAAATCTGTGTACTGTATTCCTAGTCCATCCCAAACTTCTTTGTGTTTTGCAGCCATTTCATCGAGATAGGCTCATATTTCTTTGCCATCCTTTTCTGCTGATTCGACTATTTTTTGACTATTTTCATCAACTCCAGTACTAAATTTTACTCGTTTTCCAGAAACCTTTTGAAAGCGAGCTATACTATCTGCGATGAGACTACTATAACTATGACCAATATGTGGTATACCATTGGTATAATAAATAGGAGTAGTGACAAAAAATGTGTTTTTCTCAGACATGTTGTGTTTTTAAACATAAAAATATAGCACTATTTATACTGAAATAGTGCTATAAATCAAAGATAAAAAGTGGCTTCTTATCTCCCAAATAATTTATGAATAAATGATGTATGTCGTGAATTTACGTCTTCCGGTGAAATGATATTGGTAAAGTGTTGTTCTCCACAATTCAGACAAAAGTTTGCATGTTCATTGTTTCGGGTTTTACAGGTCCTACATATTTTAGAATCTGTAATTTTTTGGCTTTCTGCTACATCCATAAATACCAGAATAGTAATAGAGGAAATAACAGCTAAGAGTACCGGACCTAGTAAAATAAGCAGAACACCAAAAATTTTACCTATAGCAGTAACGGGAACCATATCACCATAACCAACCGTAGACATAGTCACAAAGCCCCACCAGAGTGAAGCTGGTATAGATGAAAAGTCTTTATTTACTGGAAATTCCACATAATATACAAAACTGGAAATAATAATAAGCAGAGAAATAAAAATACTAAAAATTGCTTTATATTCTTTATGATATTCACGTATCGTTTTTAAAAATCCAAGGGCTATTGGTGAATGAGTAGAAACCTCAAAAAGTCTCATAATTCGAAGGAGTCTGAGAACCTTGAGTATGGATAAACCAGAAAGACCAGAAAAAAAGAAGGTGAGAAAAAATGGAGCAAAAGATAGGAGGTCAATAATATTGAAGGACTTGAACGGAAAAAGAAATTTTTCTTTTGAGCGTAATAATCTGTATAGATATTCAAGTAAAAATATAATTGAAACCACAGCATCAAGGAAAAATAAATGAATATACCAAGAAAGCGGAAGTCATTGAATTGTTTCTATAATTAAAACACTCACACTTAAAATGACACAGAGTATAATAAAATTATTCAATCTTCTGCCTAAATGACTATCAGGATCATGAAAAATATTTTCATATTTATCTCTGTCATAGAAGGCTAAATCCTTCAGCACTTCGTATTCTAAAAGTCGTTTAAACATAAAAAAACTGGAGATATATAATATATAGCTTCAGTATAGCATATTCTCTCAGTGTTTTACAAATTATTTCAGTGCTTCCAGTCGTTTTAAAACCGTTGGGTGTGAATAATAAAAAAATTCGTAGGCAGGATGAGGTCTGAGGTTTGAAAGATTATTTCGTGAGAGCTTAATAAGCGC
This sequence comes from bacterium, assembly GCA_024635485.1. Lineage (GTDB taxonomy): Bacteria > Patescibacteriota > Gracilibacteria > BD1-5 > UBA6164 > JAACSU01. Next base: position 30,758 of record JAGXIV010000001.1, read on the forward strand.
TTCTGAGAGATGTTCTCCTGAATAATTTTCTTTTGCGTAAGCATCAGCTTCATATTCATTTTTTCGAGAAAATATACTTGATATCATTCCAAAAATCATAGAAATAGGAGTAAAGAGGATTCAAAAAGCTACGGCTCCTAAATGAAAACTTTGTATTTCTCATCCTAGTGCTTGTGACACTACAGGAACAGCCAAAGCCAGTGAGAATATAAAAAGAATTACTCATGTTTGAATGGTTCCAAGAGCGAGCATCTGTAGTGTATGTCTTTTTTTATAATGCCCTATTTCATGAGCTAATACCGCAACGAGCTCCTGTGTTGATAAATCTTTTATAAGTGTATCAAATAATACAATTCTCTTTTTCGGTCCAAAACCACTAAAGTAGGCATTTGCTTTTGAACTTCGTTTACTTCCATCAATCACATAGATATTATCGAGTTTAAATCATACTTTGTCTCAAAAATCTCCAATAGCTGATCTCAGTTCTCACGCTTCAAGCGGAGTTTGTTTATTAAATAGAGGGACAATAAGACTCGAATAAAACATCATAAAAAAGAGTGATACGAGAGTTGTTAAAATCCATGCTTAGATCCAGAAACTTGCTCAAAATATGATATAGATACATACAACAAGACTTAAAAGTGGGATTCAGATAAGAGCAGAGAGAAACAGTCATTTCAAAGCATCTATAAAAAATAGTTTTTTCGTCATCTTATTAAATCAAAATTTTTCTTCGATTACAAAAGTAGAATAATAAGAAAACGGAAGAGAAAAAAGAGTTGAGAAAAAAGAAACCGTTCCAAAGAAATACAAAGCCAAAAGAATTTCATTTTGTGTATATTGTCTAAAAAAATCATCCAGCCATCCAAATCATCCAAATACTAAAATTAGGAGCATAATGAGAAATGATGGAATGGAGCTATACCATCCAAAAGTATATTTTGCTCGTTCGTATTTCTGAGAGCTGGCATATTTCTCCGTATCGTAAATATCAGCAAGTTCCGCTGGAATAGTATCTGACCATCTGAGAGTATTGAGGTATCAAAGCACTTTTGTGAGAAGGGTTTCAGCTATAAAAATTGAAATAATAAGAATAAAAATAGTTTGAACCGTCATGAAAAATTGGTAAGAAAATAGTATTTGAGTATTCTAAGTGAAAAAAGTGAAATTAGAAATTATTTTTCTCCTAAAAATGTATAGCGTCTATATCCTCAAATGCTCCGATAATTCACTCTATACTTGAATTACGAATAATATAGAGAAGAGACTCAAGATGCATGCTTGAGAGATTCCTGGCTGAGCAAAATACACAAAATCACGTCTTCCTCTCAAGCTCGTCTATTCACAAGAAATATGAGATAGGTCTGAAGCCACAAAAAAAGAGCTTCAAATTAAGAAGCTCTCTCGAGAAAAAAAACTTGAACTTATTTGAAACATAGATTATTAATCTAAAACTTCATTGAGACTCTTTAGAACTGTATCCTGAATATTCCTATTTGCTGGCATTTCTGAGCTTTCAAAAGTCCACTCATTTTCACTTTTACTTTCAAAATGTTTTTCATACTTTGTCGGTATGAGAAAATAGAAATATATTGAATTTTGTGTTTGATCAAAATATATCTCACACGGTATTTCCACTTCCTGCAATCATTCAGTATTTGATGCAATTAAATTAAATTGAGAAATTGATTCTTTGTAAAATTCATGACACTTTTGGTCAATACGTTTAGTATCCATAGTATGAATGTTGACTGGTAATTCTTTTTTGACATATTGAAGTGAATATTTATTTTCAATGGTGTTTTTACTATTCAGTATTACTTGCCATAAATTTTGAAGCACCTCATCACTGTATAGTTCAAGTTCATTGGTATCCATGCGCACTTCTGTATTGTCCAAAATATATATAAAAATAAATGTTAATTACTATATATAATTAGCATTTATTTTCATTAGTCAAATTAATTTTTTTCTACCACAGTTCCCTGCTTCGTATCAACAACGCTGTATCAAGCTGCTATAATCTCTGCTCTGATACTATCTGAGAGTTCAAAGTTTTTTTCTATTTTCGCTTCGTCTCGCGCAATAGCCATATGAAGTATTTCTTCTGGAATATCTACTCCTCCATCAAAAATACTCACATCCATAATTCCAAAAACTGCATTAAAACTCAAGAGCATATCAACACAACTATTGACTTCATCAAG
>JAGXIV010000026.1 GCA_024635485.1 bacterium
GAAACAACGGTGGCGGAAACGGCAACGGAAACAACGGTGGCGGAAACGGCAACGGAAACAACGGTGGCGGAAACGGCAACGGAAACAACGGTGGCGGAAACGGCAACGGAAACAACGGCCATGGGAACGATGATGACGGAAACGATTCGTCAAACCCTGGCAACTCCAATAACGGAGACGGGACCGACCAAGATGGTACCCCAGGAAAAGGTGGTGCTGGAAACGGCAACGGGAACAACGGTGGCGGAAACGCCAACGGGAATAACGGCCATGGGAACGATGATGATGGAAACGATTCGTCTAACCCAGGAAACTCCAATAACGGAGACGGGACCGACCAAGATGGTACCCCAGGAAAAGGTGGTGCTGGAAAGAAAGACAAGTAAAACTGTCTCGTACAATACAACAAGAAAAGGGCCCGCATATTGCGGGCCCTTTAACTATTTATTTTTTTATTTTTCTGCAAACAGATCAGCACCTTTTTCGATTTCATCTTTCAGGCTTCGTATCTTTTGTTCTGCTGTCATAATAACGTTTGTATCATATTCAAGTTCACTTTTTGAAATTTTTTCTGGATAATCAAACAGTGATAGTACATATTTGATTGAATTAATCCTAGATGCTTTTTTATCATCAGAATTAATAACCGTCCATGGTGATTTTTCGTTATGTGTATTTTTGAAATTATGATATTCTGCCAGTGTATATTTTTTCCATAGTTGTTGCGAAAATTGATCAATTGGAGATAGTTTATATTGTTTCAGAGGATTTCTTCTTCTTTCTTCAAATCTATCTGCCTGTTCTGATTTTGAAACTGAGTAATAAAGTTTTATTACTTTTATACCAGAATCAATAAGCATTTCTTCAAACTTAGGAACATCATGCATAAATTTTTCATAATTTTTCTTATTCACAAATCCCATAACTGGTTCTACCCCAGCACGATTATACCAAGATCTATCAAAGAATACCATTTCTCAACCATTTGGAAGATTTTGAACATATCTTTGGAAGTACCATTGTGTTCTTTCTTGTTCAGTAGGTTTTTGTAAAGCAACTACTTTTGAACTACGTGGATTTAAATATTCCATAAATCTTTTAATATTTCCTCATTTTCCTGCTGCATCTCTCCCTTCAAAAATTATAAGTACTTTTTGACCAGTTTCTTGAATGTAACGTTGAAGTTTTACAAGTTCTAATTGCATTTTCATTATTTCTTTTTCATAAGAAATAGTTTTTTTCTTAATAGCAACTTCTTTATATTTGTCTCTTTTACTTTCTTTAACTTTATCAATGCTTCTATATTTATTTTCAATTTTTTTTATAACATCAACGAGTTCTAATTTTTCTTCTCCTTCTTCCATATCATGAATAATTTCATCTATTTCATGGAGAAATTTTTTGAGGTCTTTCAGATGAGCCCGAATAGGTTTATGAGTTTTATCGTCTACTTTATATTCATCAAGTAAACTTTCAAGTTTATTCCTTAAAACTTTGATATTATCTATATCATTTGCATTTCTGAAACCTTCCAGAAGAACAATGAGTTTTTTCTTGAAATCTTTATAATTTTTATGAGTAATTTTCTCAATATTATTTATAATTTGATAAAACAGAGCTGTCATATTTCGAATTGATTAATTTATAAGTACCAAAAAATTATCACATACTTTAAATAAATAGTCAAATATTTTCTTCACAAAAAAATCACAAAGTTATATTTATGAGTAGATAGATATGAAAATATATAGATGTAAGTAATTCATTTCATAGTAACAATCCAGTTATTAGCAAAAATATTCATACAAGTTTCTTACTTGCAAGTAGTAAGTTAAGAGTGCTGTAAGAATTTATATTATAATAAAAAATATTACATGAACACATTTAACAATTATATAGCACGACTTCCACAATCTTTTATTTGAGATCTGTGAAATTTTGCAATTGCTTTATTAATAATCATTATTTGATGGTTTGTTGCAAAACTCCTTGCATGAATCGTGAGGAAACTTATGATACGGATTAGTTTTTTTGAAAGTTTTTTCAATGATGTTTGAATCAAGACTAATATAAAAAAAATAGCTGACTTTGCATGAATTATAACATTTATAATAGTCTTTGCATATGTACTCGTAGCTTTTTTTCAATACATTAATTTACCTGCACTCTCAGAGCCAATTAATAATTTTGCAAATTCTATTCCTAGATATGTAGGAGTATTAGCACTTATTATTTTTACTTGGCTTCTTTCATCACTCACGCGTATGCTTGTTCTTAAAGTATGAAATGAAAATAATATTGACCAAAGAGTCTGAAACGGGACTACAAAATCACTCGCAAATGCTGCATATTGATTTGTGATTTTATTTTTTTTACCGGCAATACTTGCATGAATTGGACTCAATGAAATTGTATGACCTGTAAATAATATTATTGCACAAATTACTTCATATATTCCAAATATTATTGCTGCTATTATTATAATAGCTATTGGGTTATTTGTAGCAAAGCTTGTAAAACAAATAGTAACTTCGATTTTAAAAGCAACTCGTATCGATACTCTTACATCACGTCTAGGATTACATGATGTTTCACTTTCAAATGTTGCTTGAATTATTGCATACATTGTCATTATCGTACCTGTAGCAATTTCTGCGATTAGTAGATTAGGAATTGAATCAATCTCAGCTCCATCAGAAAGGATGCTTTCTGAGAGTATTCTTCTTATACCAAATATTATAGGAGCTCTCATACTCTTAGCTTTGGCATACATTGCTGGAAAATTTATCAGCTCAATGCTTGAAGATATACTTAAAAATATGGGATTTGATTCTTTTCTTCAAAAGGCTTGAATTCCAATAAAGTCTAATATATCACTCTCAAAAATTATTTCAAATTGAGCATTTATTCTTCTTATGCTATTTGCTATTTCAGAAGCTTGAAATTTGCTTGGTCTAGAAGTAGTTGGACAATTAGTACAAAACTTTATAGAGTTTTCCATTCTTGTGTTAGGTTGAATAGCAACTATAATTATAGGGCTTATAGTTTCAAATATAGCCTATGATGCTGTAATGAGTACAAGTAAATCAAATAAAACTGTGGCAAGTATTGTTAAATACTCAATTATTCTCCTCTCTGTTGCTATTGGTTTACAACAAATGGGTATCGCAGACACAGTAATTACAAATATCTTTACACTCGTATTTGGTGCTGCTGCTGTAGCTGCTGCACTCGCATTTTGAATCGGATGAAGAGAGGTTGCAGGAAAACAATTAGAAAAATGGGTTTCAAACAACAAAGATTTATAATCTCCTGATTATATGTACAAAAAAGAAGTAACTGAGTTACTTCTTTTTTGTACATATGTATTTTTTAAAAAATAGCTACAAGTATTCTATTGTAGTTTTTTTTCTTTTTTTAATTCAATAAATTCTCCTGCATCGGACATTTCAGTAATGATATCAACTCATCATATAAGTGTTCCATCGATATAGAGTTGAGGAAAAGTAGGCCATGAACTATATTCTTTGATTCATTGACGAATATCTTCATCACTATATATATCAAAACTTTCAAAATATATATCATTATCGATTAGGAGTGCAACAACTTTAGCAGAAAATCAACACGCAGGTTTTTCAGGAGTTCATTTCATGAAAAGCATTACTCTATACTGAGATATGAGTTTTTCAATTCTTTGTTTTTGATCTGTAGTAAGCATTTTTATCTCGGTTATAAATTATTCAGGTATTCTACATTTCATTCTTAAGGCGTGGATATATCAAGATTTCATAAAAGGATCAAGACACGCATAAACAAGCTGTGATTGCTCGATTCTCGTGAGTCATACAAATCTTTGAGAACAAATATCTAAAAAGAAATGTTTTCCATCATTTTTTTCATCTTTAAAATCTATTTCAACAGAATCTCAAAATTCTTTTTGTAAAGAATTATATATTTCTTCAATCATAATCAACGATATAATTTTGTGAGTCTCTAAAATTAACTATACTATAGTTGTTATTTTTTAAATTACAAAAAATGTTACGATATATAGTTCCTCTGTTTATCATACTTATTCCATTTATATGAATATTATTTGGGGTAATGTGATGAGCAGTTGCAGTAGTTATTGATATAATACTTATAGCGCTCTCAGTCAGAGTGGTATCTCCTAATAATGTAAGAACTGTAGAATTCTTGGGACGTTTTGACAGAATTCTCCGTCAAGGTCTTAATTTTATTATTCCTTTTTTGGAAACTACAAAAACACAAGCGCTCTATAGAAGAAATTTTCCAGTAGAGGTTGAAGGTATAACTTCTGATAATGTTACTGCTTATATAGGTCTGAACGTGATTTATTATGTTGAAGATGATAATAATAACACGAGAGACGGAGCTATTTATAAATCAGTATATTCTATAGATGACGCTCGAACTATGATGCGATCTACTATTGATGAACAACTCAGAGGAATGATTGTAGCTTTTTCGCACAAAGAAATCTTTGCAAAACGCGAAGAAATTTGAGAAACGATAGAGGAAAAGCTCAGAGTTCGACTTGCAAGTTTTGGGTATAAGCTTGATTCTATACAAGTACGTGATGTTAAACTTGATAGTACTGTTATGATGGCAATGAATAAAGTAGTAGAAACACAAAAATTCAAAGAGGCCGCAATGAATGAAGGCGAAGCTGAAAAGATTATGAAAGTAAAACAAGCTGAAGCAGAAAAAGAATCAAAAATTCTTCTGTGAGAAGGGATGGCTGGGCAAAGAACAAAAATTGCAGAAGGGTTTAAAGAAGCCGTAGATATGATAAAGCAATCTGACAAATCACTTAATGCTGAAAAGATACTACAATTTTTATTAGATTCATCAAGAATTGAGACACTTTGAAATATCGGTTCAGAATGACAAAATGCTAAAATAATTTATCTTAACGAAGACCTAGAATGAAGAGGTATGTCACTTACTAAATGAGATAAACTTATTGCATGAAGTGACTTAATGTAATATAAGCAAAAAAATAAAAAAAAGACTTTTCAAGAGTCTTTTTTTTTATTTAATTTCAGAAACAATAAATGCAACGAATTCTTTTAAACTTTTTCCCGATAGTTGCCAGGCTTTTGGAAGTATTGACACTTCTGTCATTCCTGGAATAGTATTTATTTCCAAAAAGTAAGGAACTGAGTCTCTCACGATAAAATCTACTCTCGAAAGTGTCTTACACCATAGAATTCAGAATATTTTTTCAGCCTGTGAGATGAGCATATCTCATAAAACAGATTCAATATCTGGAAATCTCTCTAAATCATCTACATATTTATTGGTATAATTAAAGACTTCTGAATGTTCCTTTTGGACTTTCATTATGTGTGGAAGTGCCACTCATCAAACTATAGAGACACTATACTCGTCTCAAACTATGAATTCTTGGATTAAAAAAGAATCAGAAATTTTTCAAAAACATTCTCAAGCTTTTTCAATAAAATCTGACTTGTCTCGAATTTTATAAGTATAAAAACTACTCCCTCAATGTGTTGGTTTCATTATGAAGGGAAATCAAATTTCTTGAATTTCATTTCTATGAGCTTCAAATATACTTTCTGGAGTAAGATTTATTTGTTCTCTTTCATCAATTAAAAATTGTTTTCATGTAAGTATTCCAGCTCAAGAAAGAAGTTGATTCGTTAAATATTTATTTAAGCAAAAAGCATGAACCTCTGAACTTGAAAATGGGTAGTTCATTCAAAGAATATCTAGCAAAGCAAATATTTTTCCATCTTCTCAAAACTCACCATGAAAAATAGGAATAACGCCATCAAACAAATCTCTTTCAGATAAGAATACATCTATCTCTTCAGGTAAAACATAGGTTTTGAAATCAATAGCGAGATATTTTTCAAAAAGTTTTGAGCTCTTCAGAGCAATTTCTCTTTCATATCAAGGTCCTCAGGTCAATATAGCTATTTTCTTCATATGAGAATCTAGGTTAATTTATATTTTTTGTACTGAATTCATGAATAAATTTTTTAATTGTTGTGCAAGTAAAAAATATACAGGAAGAAATATCATAAGTATTGAGAGTATCAAATAGATAAAAGTATTTTTATAAAGAAATAAAGGAATGAGTGAAAGTACTAAAATTCATATGGATATCAGAGTGAGTTTATTCCACTTAATAGTATTATTTTTTCAACGAAAAATTTTTCAAAAGACGAAAACATTGTAAATGAGCATAAAGTAAAATACAATGTTATACAAAATAATTTCAAAAACTATATCATACAAAACTACAAAACTCATGATTAAAATAGGGATTTCTACAAATAACCAAAAATGATAACTTTGTTTAAAAGTTTCCATTGCACTTTTAATACCTCATCAAAAAAAATGAGACCAAAATGAGAGTTTATAGCTGAAGGGAAAAAATGAAACAATAAGTAATAATATATATTCTGGACGCATACGAAGAACTCTAATAATAAAAAAACATCATACAAAGTATGGTGTTTTTTTATTGTTTTGCAATCTAATTATTCTATCACCTTGACTGGTGCTATTCTAATATTCATTTTTTTTATTCAGTCTGAAAATCTGAGTTCAGCGAGTTCTCCTACCATAGATTCTATAATTCCTTCTCAGAATTTATGATGGTACACTCTCTGCCCTGCTCTGAAGTCTGCTACATTATTTTGCTTCACAACTTTTTTTGCAACTCGCATGGTTGATTCATAATCGCTTTGACTAAAAGAACTACTCGTATCAAAACTGAATCAACCTCACACTACGACAGTTTCTATCGTTTCACTTGGAATTTCTTGAATAAATCTACTCTCAGGATTACGGACATAATCTCAAAAATATAGTCTCTCTTTTGCCCTTGTGAGAAAAAGCTCTTGTTTTGCTCGAGTCATTGCTACATACATAAGTCTTCTCTCTTCCTCAAGTTCACGCATATTTGAGTGTGTTCTTGAATGTGGGAATATTCAATCTTCAAGGCCTGTCACAAAAACTCTCTTTTGCTCTAAACCTTTTGAACTATGAATACTCATAAGTGTTACTCTATCTTCTGGTTCAGTAGTAGCATCTAAGTCACTTATAAGTGCGACTTCTTCCAAGAAAAGAGACAGTGCTTCAGATGGATCAAGTCAATCATATTCACTCGATACATTTTGTAATTCTATAAGGTTCTCAAATTTAGAATCTAGTTCATCACCAGAAAATTGTCACCTGAGATACTCTTTATAATTAATTCGGGCTATGAGTTCTCATACGAGTGCTGAAAGCTTAAGTGACTTACTCTCATGAATAAGCATTTGCAGTACAGCATAAAATTCTTGGAGCGAGCTTTTTGCTGCTGGACGAAGTTCATCAATTTCATCAATGTTTTCTAACACCTGCGTATAACTGATAGAATAATCATTCCTGTATTTATGAATTATTTCAGCCGATTTAGCACCTATTCATCTCGTAGGAGTATTAATAACTCTTGAGAATGCAACTGGCTCGTTTGGATTATGAATCACTCGTAAATATGAGAGGATATCCTTAATTTCTTTTCTCTCATAAAACTTTAAACCTCAAACAACAATATAGGTAATATTTTTTCTCAGGAGTGCTTCTTCTATTCCACGAGATTGCGCGTTGGTTCTATACAGCACGAGATTATCTGAAAGTGTTTGGTTTTCTTCACTTGCATAGTCTTTAATATTTTGAGCTATCCAGTTTGCTTCTCCTTTATCATCATAGGCTTCAAGATATTGTATTTTATTACCTTCAACATTTTCAGTCCATAGTTCCTTATCAAGCGCTTCTTTATTATTTTTAATAACAACATTGGCAGCTTGAATAATATTTTTGGTAGATCTATAATTTTGTTCAAGTTTTACAACATTGGCTGATGGATAATCCTTATTGAAATGAATAATATTTCTCATATCTGCTCCTCTCCAAGAATATATAGATTGCCAATCATCTCCAACTACCGCAAGATTTTGTAATTTGGAAGCAAGAAGTGCTACAATTTCATATTGTATCATATTAGTATCTTGATACTCATCAATCATTATATATTCATATCTTTCATGAAATATATCAAGTACTATTTTTAAATTCAATGCTTGTAAGAGTTTTGAGAGTATGTCATCAAAATCCATAGCATTATTAGACTTGAGTCGTTTTTCATAGCGTTCAAAGACATTTCATACTACTTCAGCAAGCATTCCATCTGCTTGATTTTTATATCATCGTGCATCAAGAGATTTATTTTTTGCATCTGAAATATAATGAGCAATTTGGCGAGCTGGATATTCTTTTTCTATCAGTCCTAATTCATTTTTAATAATATCACGATATACAGAGATCTTATCAGATTCGTCATAAATAATAAAATTTTCTAGGAGTCATATAGACTCAGAAACTGTTACATAATGAGGAAATTTTTGAGATAATATTTCTTTTAATACAAATATTCAAAAACTATGAAATGTCCCTATGTATGGAAGATGCCTATTTTTTAACATATATGGATGATACTCTGCTCCAATAGCTTTTCATGTTCTCTCTTTCATTTCTCACGCAGCTTTGTTTGTGAAGGTAAGTGCTAGTATACTTGAAGGACGTATATTCTTTTCTCAAATCATAAAAGCAATCCTTTGAGTGAGTGTTGCGGTCTTTCATGAACCGGCTCAAGCTATTATTAATAGTGGACCATTTATATGGTTTTTAGCGAGATTTTGGCTTGGATTAAGTTGCATAAATAATGTCAAAATATATAGATAAATAAGATACTTGCTTTAGCTTATGTTCAAAACTTTATTTTTTATTTTTTTCTGTTATACTCTGGACAATATTCGATATTTAAGACGTATGAAAAAATTTTCAATGATTTTGGCAGCAGATAACGAAAACGGAATTGGTGTTTGATGAATTCTCACTTGGGACATTTCAGATGACAGAAAATACTTTAAAGAGATTACTATTCTTACACAAGATAAGACAAAGAAAAATGCTGTCGTAATGGGAAGAAAAACTTGGGATTCACTGCCAGAAAAGTTTCGACCTCTTCCTGGAAGGGTTAATTTTGTGTTGTCGAGAGACTTTACAGATAAGCAAGTATGAGAAGCTTGAGAAATTCAATTCTCTGATTTAAAAAAATGTATGGAATATGCTTCAATACAAAAAAATATAGAAAAGATATTTATAATTGGTTGAGCTGAAATCTATAATCAAGCACTCAAAGCTCCATGCTTAGATAAAATATATCTGACCCGAATTTATAATAAATTTCATTGTGATGTTTTTTTTGATGGAGTACCTGATGACTTTGAAGAAATCTCTCGCAGTGAAACAAAAACTTCTGATTGATATGAATATGAATTCTTTATTTACGCAAGAGAAACATCAATCTTCAAAAAAATAAAACAATTTTTTAAGAAATAAACTTCTCTCCTTTTAAAAGTTTTTTCCAAAATTCCATATCAGTCATAGTAGCGTAGGTTTCTTTCAAGAGAGTCTTGAAATCTTCAAATTCCTCGTCACTAAATTCAACAGAGACTCTCTTATAGTCTCATTTTTTTCATTCACAAAAATCTAGTTCTAATTCACATAAGTTAAATTGTGAACTCAATTCAGAATCATTTTCAAATAATAGTTTATAATACATAAGCTGACGACCATATTTCCCTCTTTCAAATCATTCATCTTTTTGACCATCTTTATTCACTCATTTTATTTCCCCAATATATTTCGCAGAACCTGTTTTGTAATCTGTTATTTTTATATTTTGTGAAAATAATGTTCAAGCTGTGTGACTTTGTATAAAATCTTCACTCAATAACTCAATTTTATCAATAATACCTGTAAGAGGTATATTTTCAAAAAAAATATTTTTACGAGAAAACTTATATTCAGTTTTAAGAGGAGCTACAAATGACCCCCTATAGGTATCATAGTATCATTTAAGTGATTCAAGTCACCGTTTCTTCAGCCTTGTATACTCTTCGTGAGTGAGATATTCTTTATCAAGCTGACGCATAAAAACATATTCTAAATATTCATATTCTTGAACTTCTCAAGTTTCCTGAATCCGTTTATAAAATAGTTCTAAGGTTCTATGGTACATAGTACCAAAAATAGAGTTTTCATTCTCTTCAAAAGGATATTTAAATATACTCCTGTATAAAAAATCTTGGGGACTGACTAAAAAAGTGTTAAGGTCACTCACAGAAAGTCTATAATTTTGAAAAAAATGTTCTATAAATTCAATTTCTTCATTTTCATGTTGAATAAGAGAAGATTCCTGCAACATTTCAGAAATCATTTCATTACTTTGATGTGACTGAGTTGCTGAGTATTGCACAGATTCAAGTTTTCAAAGTTCTCATAAAAATGGTGAAATAAGTTTCACACTTCCATTCATAGAACTTGCAAATGATAGATGAAGAGCAATTTTTGCTCGAGTAAGAGCTACAAAAAAAAGTCTTCTATCTTCCTGCATTTGGCGCTCTTTTGCATAAGTCTTGAGCTCCGCATCACTCATTCCTTCGTTTTCCAGACTTTGAAGTCATTGACCAGCAATTCCTTCTGGCAAAGTAATAAGATCTCGATTAGATTTTGAGTCCCAGTTTCAAGTATATAAACCTGGTATAAAAACAAATTCGTACTCGAGTCATTTCGAACTATGAGCTGTTAACACTTGAATTCATATAGTTTCACCATTCTCAATATTCCTGTTAATTCTATATCCATACTTAAGATATAAATTATATTTATCTAATACAAAAGATAATGAGATATTTTTATTATATGAGGCCCAAGTTTTGAGGGTATGAAAGAAAGAATATATATCTTGTACATCTGAAAAATTTCCAAATTTTTGAACATGTTCGAGAACTTGAAAGTTTTTCAAAAGAGAACTGAGAGCAAGTATAAAATTCTTCTGTGAAAAAGCTTGTTGAGCTTCTAAAAATTTATCTATAAATTCATGTATAGCATGACTATTTGAAACTCAAATAATAGTGAGGGTAGGAGTATCTCTGAGTACATCAAATAATTTTAATTTCAAATGACCTCTTTTTGAATAATTTTCACGATACAAATACGTATTAATTTTTAAGATATCCATCATATCTATTTCTATTAAAGTTGATCTCAAAAGATTTAAAAAGTCTTTTTCACAAGCATAAGGATCTTCTAATATAGTAAAAAAAGTAATCAATGCTTTTACATAATCAGACTCCAAAATATTACTCTCAAGTTTTGATTCAACTGCAATATTATGTTCTTTTAAAATATCTCAATAAGCTACTACTTCACTATTTGAACGTACAATGATAGCAATTTCATTATGTTTTACTCAGGATTCGATTAAATTTGATATTTTTTCTAGTATGTAGAGTTTTTCTTCTATATCATTTTTAGCAATAAAGAGATCAGGAGTAAGTGTTTCTCATTTTTTTTGAGAATGAAGATTTTTAGTAAGTTGGGGAATTTTATTAATGAGTCTTTCTGAGTTTTCTTCAATCAGATTCTGTGCACTATCAAGAATAGCTTGTTGTGATCTATAATTCTTATCAAGGATAATTATTTTAGCTCACGCATACTGAGTAGTAAAATCAAGCATATTTTCAATATTTGCTCATTGAAATCGATAGATAGACTGATCATCATCTCACACTACCATAATATTAGCTGCGTTTCTTTCTGATTCAATGGTATTTTCTATTCCAACACTCATAATCAAATTGATTATCTCATTTTGTGGATTATTAGTATCTTGATATTCATCCAGCATGACATATTGGTATACTTCAGCATAGTACATACGAAGTTCAGGATCGTCTCTAAATTTTTCAAGAACAAAGTTAATCATGTCATTAAAATCATAGAGATGTGTATCTCTCAATTTTTGATTATACCGAGTGAAGATAATGAGAAGTTCTTCTAATTTTCATATTTTTTGTTCATGTTCTTTCTCATATTTTTCTATTTTTTTAATTCGTTTATTATTACGCTTTGCCTCAAGCCATAAAAGTGATTTTGCTCGTTCTTCTTCTATTTTTATTTCAAACTTTTTAGGGTTTACTCATTCCCTTTTGAGATTATTTATAGCTGATTTAATAGCTCTTACATAAAAAAGTGGATCTCAGTAACTCATGAGATATTCAAGTCCTTGTTCTGATAAGAGTTCAGAGACGATTCCAGATATAAGTTCTAAACTTTCTATATCATCTATTGGAGTATCAAGTTTTTCAACCGTAAATTTTTCAGGAAAACTTTTTATAACGTCTTGCGCAAAACTATGTACTGTTGCTACATATACCTTGTACGCATCACTTCATATCATAGAAATAAGTCTCTCTCGAATAGCAATCACTCACGCTTCAGTAAAGGTAGTAATCATAATATTCTCAGGATTTACTCCAGCTTTTAGTATAATATTTGCTGTCCTCATTCCTATAATTTGTGTCTTCCCTGTTCCTGGTCCTGCAATAACCATTACTGGTCCTTCAATGGTATCTACTGCTTCTTGTTGCTCAGGATTCAGTCTCTTATAATTTGTATCAAATGCTTGAGTATTCACAGTTTTAGAATCAAAAAAAGTATTATACTCTAGTGTAGCAAAATACTTTTAAAAGACAATTATTTTTTATATACGAATTATATTCAGAAAGAAAAAAGGGCCGCGATACGCGGCCCTTTGTGTCGACTGCTCGACTTTTACACAGCTTCCTTCTTCCGAGTATCAAGGGCCTTACCCGAGATACCGGTCTTCGAAGCTGCATGTTTCATTCGTTGCACCTTCTTCTGTTGTTCAGCATGTTTTTTCGGGTTCTTCGACACAATCAAACGTGACTTCATGTGAGTCCCTCCTGGACATATTTTTACATTGAACATACTTAATGAGTTCAAACACCCATGTTAGGTGTACTGAACATATTAAGGACAATCATATAGGATGTCAATTATTCTTACAAAAATCTTACACTATCGAAGTTTGATATTATATCAAAGTCTCCACTCAAAACTACCATCAGGTAAGACCCATTTGTACAGATCAGTAAGTCAAAGATTATACCCTATTTGAGAGAGAACAGTTTCTGTATTTTCTGATGTAAGTATATAGTATTGAAATGAAGCTATGCTATACTCAGTACCGTTATATGTATATCTAAATCTTTCTCCATCTACTGTTTTAAATCATAGATTCAGTGCTAAGATTTCTGGAGTTATAAGAGTATTTGCTCCAATTTTATACCTGTTTCTAAAAATGATTGGATTAAATATTTCAAAATCAGTTAGTTGGTTTTGGTATATTGGAATAAGGTTTACAAGATATTCATATATATATTGTTGTATGTCATTTCTCGAAGCAGTGAGAAATGAATCTGGAAGTACATCATAATGAAACCTGTTTGCATAAAAAATATCTTCAGGGATTTGAAAGTACTTATATTCTGTTCTATTTTTAGTTGCGAGTGATCCGATTGGGTCATCAAAAGTAGGATCATAGAATCTATCTTTATACCTTATCCATGCATGTCATATATTTGGAAAATCTGGAGCATCAATAACATATCATTCAATCATTTCTAAATCATAAAAACCACTATAGAGCATCATATATGCCATCAGTTTTCAATAAGCAGTACAAACTCCATCTTTGGTAAAAAATGCTTCACTTCAAGAGAATATTTGCATATTTTCTAGATCAAGAACAGTACTATATTCAATATTATTGAGGATCCAGTCATATATAATTTCTAGTGATTCTTCTTCGCTTTTTCAAGAGGTAAGTGTTTGTGTAAAAGCTTTTATTTTTTTCATATTCGCTGGAATATCTGAAGAAAGAAATTTAGCGTCAGAAAGTAAATATTTTAAAAATGCGTGTTTTTCTGAGATTCAGAAACTTTCATCTAGCGAAATAAGCTTTCGTTTCGTTGAATTTTTTACAAAATTATATTTACCTGCATCATCTCGGTATACAAGAGCACTTTCTCTATTAATTCCAGAGTTAGAGAGTTGCTTCTCATATATTCAATAAGTATCTGGATAATATTGAAGCGTTGTAAAAATATATCCATAATAAAAATCACCATCAAAAGAAATCTTACTTTCTGGAGTAACAAATGCAGCAAAGTCTTGGCTGAGTTCTGAATACGCTAATTTTTTATTTTTTGAATAATTCTCTATAAATTGATATTTTCAATCAAGAATAACAATAAGTCCTGATAGTTTTGAAAGTTGGTTCACATTGCTTCTTGTAACTGGAAAATACGTAGAATAGACTAGTTGATAGATACTCTCTCCCTCTACAAATTCTCTTTTATTATTCGTTGTTTGAAAAAATATATTTGGATTATTGAGGAGTTGTTTCACATAATCGGGATGGTTTAAATCTTTATTTTGTTGCTTCAAAAAAAATCTCTCTTTTAACTCGAGAGTTTTTTGAGATGTTTGACTCAATTCTTGTTTAAGCCAGTTCTGGTATATAGCCTCATTATTGAGTGCTATAATATCATCTATGATTTGTGTCTTTTTAAGTGAGTGTCATTCTTTTTGATAATCATTCAAGCCTTGCCTCACTTTTTTAAGAAGATATTCCTGATCTAAAACTGTATAATTCGTTTGAATTTGAGAAAGAAAGGGAGAATATATAGATTGTGCTTGTTCCTCCAATGCAAAAGAGTTTTGAAAGAAACTCATAAAAAAATAAAATCATAAAATTACTTTTAAAAGTTTATAAATAATTTTTATGTTAACTATTTTTCTAAGATTGTTATAAATTATTACTGTATGATTCATTTAATTTTATGTTTAATAGGTGAATATATAAGATACAATAAGAGAAATAAATCTCATAAAAGTTCAATTTTCCAGACTATATTTCAATAATATCTAGGATCCCAATATGAAATTGGAGAATGAAAAGTATATTGACTCAAAGGATAAAATATCCTTGGACCATCGTTATGATGCATAGAAATATCAATAAGTGAATGAAGTAGACATCAAACTATGAACCATATACATATTATTCATATTCTCTGATTATAGTAATTTTTTATTCACCAAGAAATAAACAAAAAAATAATTAATAAAAATAAAGAGTGTAAAAAGTTATATGCAAAAATCCATATCGTATTGGTAAAATAAAATTGTTCAAACATTGTATTAAAAACAAGACTCATATCATTTCATAGATAATAATGTCAGTAAATACTATAAAAAAATACACAAAGATAGAGTCATATATCTGGAGCAATAGATCAAAATATAAAACTTTTTGAAATAAAAAATTTATTTCAAAAGTATTTTTTAATCCCCAAATGAAGAAGAAAATGTGATGGAGTATTCATAAAAAAAAGCTATTAGAGATACTCTATAGCTTTTTTGAAATTTTTCAATGACTTAATTTGAAACTCTCCATGAATTTCTTGTTGTACTGTTCCCTATACCATTAATCCGAGCTGGTTCTTCAGAAGGATTTTTATATTTTGGGATGTATTTATTTGTTGTTGGATTTGTAACAGGGACATTTGTAGCAGGATTCAATCCATAGAGTCTTCTAATTTCGTTTTCAAGATTATATTTAATAAGATTAAATATTTGAGTTTGATTTGGGAATCGAATACTATCTTGATTGATTTGAATGATAGCATTCAAAAGTGATTGAACTTGAGATTGAGTTGTTGAATTTTGGCTTCTAATATTTGCAATAATGAGACTACTTGATCTATTTGCTGTTTGTTGATTATTACTTACATTTACAACAGGAGGATTCGGTATATTTACAACAGGGTTTTGATGAGTGCTTCCAGAAACAATATTAATAGTTCAACTCGTTGTATATTTAGATTTATTATTCTCGTCTAAGATTTCTAGAGAATATGTTACAATTGTCGGAATACTTGAGTATCTCGTAGTAAGGTTTGCGAAGACGACATTGTTGCTTTCGTTATAAATAAGAGTTTTTCTATACTTTTTTCCATCAATAGAAATTATAGCAACATAGTCATAAAATGGTTTTCGTTCAACTTTAAATTGAACAAGTACGTTGAGTTCTTTTTGTTTTACATCAAGTTGACTGTTTATACTATAATTTGAAAAAGATATGTTTTCGTTAAATGCAGATACAGAACTGATTGTAGAAAATACTATAAGTGCGATAAGAAAAAAACTGAGAATTTTCATAATTTATAATTTATAAATAAATATTACAAGAGCATATTAGATAAATTATTATTAATGTCAATATTATATTGTCAAATAATAGAAAGTATTTAAAAAGCTCCTGGTAAGGAACTTTTTAAATACTTTTTATTAAACAGCAAGCCACATTACATATATAGCTACTGATGCGAGTGAAACCTGAATAAGCATAAGTGGAAACCCTATTTTAAAGTATTCCATAAATCATAAATGAATTTTTTCTTTTTCTAAGAGTCATGCTGCGACTAAATTTGCAGATGCTCAAATAAGCGTTCCATTTCATCCAAGACATGCTCAGAAAGCTAGTGCCCACCATAAAAAAGTAGCATCAATTCACTGAGCTGTACAAAAAGCTATAAGATTTGCTACAACTGGAAGCATTACAGCAGTGAATGGAATATTATCTAAAAATGCAGAGAATATTGCTGATATCCACAATATAGCTAATGCACAAATAAGGAGATTTTCACCGAAATTATATTGGATTTGTAATGCAACGAGATCAAGAAGACCAGTATGTTCTACAGCGCCTACAATCATAAAAAGAAATACAAAGAATCCTATTACAAGCCATTCCACATCACGAGAAAATGTTTCATGAATTCTTGTCTCCATCATTTCTTTACTCTCGTGAGATCGACCAAATTTTCGTCTAATGAGTCTATCTCGTATGAGCATAAGAAGAGCAGCACCCATA